>CAZHYM010000001.1:0-9772 GCA_964536785.1 uncultured Candidatus Saccharibacteria bacterium
AGAAGATGGTCTGATAATCATATCTTTCGTTTTTGAGCTGACTTTCCAGTTCTTTATGAATCTTTTTATTTTCTTCATCGGAGCGTTCTACTACGGTCTTTAGGAAAAGTTGTTTCTCTGATTTGTCCTTTACGAATTCAGATTCAAAATATGTAGCAATACCTTCGCTAATCATTCCATCAAACAGGGTATTCGTCCATTCATCGTTTTTACCCCATCTGGCAGCGTGGCAAAGTTCGTGTACTAAAGTTTCTGCTAAGATATTTTCTGTGATCTTATCTTCATTGATGCTGATGAGGATAAAATCACTAGCATAGGTTCGGCCACCAACTCCGTCTTCAGGAATGACAAACTCATATACACGATTAGTAATAACAACATCAATATCCCAATCTATTTTAAGCTTAGGAAAAACGTACTCTTCCGCCTTCTTGACGGCATTCAAAATAAGCTCTTTCTTATCTGAAAGATTTTCATTTGCTTCAGTAATAAATAGATTGATTTTGTTCATACTCATATTATATCATTTTGACGCTTATCACGATTAGATATTTTAATGATTCCAGTTCGAAATTTCCGATAGCTTCCGCATATATATTTTGGTTCCGAATTATGTCCCTCATCCCCAGCCAATTCAAAAGACGGTCAATTTTGACCGTCTTTTGAATTGCTATAGTTTGGATAGCGACCAGAGTGATATAATACAAGCAAATTGAATTATTATGAGAAAAGAATTTAGAGTATCAACTAAAGCGGCTATTTTTAATGAGCCAAAAACAAAAGTCTTGGTTATTAGCATGGACCATGATGCTGACTGGGGCCTTCCGGGCGGACATATCGAAGAGGATGAAACTCCCGACATTACAATTGCTCGCGAGCTTTACGAAGAATGTGGAGTAGAGCTACTTAATTTGTCTCATCGAGATTTTTTTATGCACAGTAACGGCAAAATAATTCTCGCTTACTCAGGTACGGCTAAGTGTGAGGAATTGTGTTCGGCGCAAAACAATTTAGAAGGCGAACCAAAATGGCTGACGAAAGCTGAATTTGAAAATCTTTCCAGTATTGAGCCATGCTATAAGCAGTTTGTTCTAGGAAATTGGAACTAACGATTCTGCTTAGGCTATAATTAGGACATGAGTAAGTTCCATAAATTTATTGCCGGTGTGTTCGCGGTTATCGTCATTGCTGGAGGAACGTTCTATCTCTTAAGTCGGCGAATAGCTATTGATGAGGTAAATTCAAATGCAGATATGCAAACACTAGATAAGCAACAAAATGAAAAACTGATAGAACTTGTCAAACTAGAATTGCCAGGTGCTCAATCAATTACCGCAATTGACGAGAACTATAGCCTAGATAGTAGCCTTTGGCGAGTTGTTAGTCCAGCGTTTCCATTGGATGACGAAAACTATCGGCCAGAGAATCTTCAGAGAGCAAACGTACCGTCTCGATCAGACAAATCTGAAGACGAGCGATCAGTCCGAGCGGATATTATTCCAGATTTAGATAGGATGCTCTCAGACGCCAAAGCTTTGGGGTCAGATTTAATGATTGGTAGTGGTTTTAGGTCTTATGATTTACAAAATGTATATTATTCAAATTACGTTCGACTCTACTCTCAAGCGGAGGCTGATAAATTCAGCGCGAAACCAGGGCAGAGCGAACATCAAACTGGGCTAGTTGTTGATTTAGCTTACACAGATATGGACTGCTATTTAGCAGGCTGCTTCGCTGATACTCCAGCTGGAGTTTGGTTAACTCAAAATGCTCATAAATATGGATTTATCTTGCGCTATCCAGAAGGAAAAGAATCGATCACAGGATTTCAGTTTGAACCTTGGCATTTTCGTTATGTTGGAAAAGATTTAGCCCGTGCTATTAAAGAGTCCGGCCTAACCCTTGATGAAGCTAAGCCTTACCTGGACAAAGCTTTAACTGAGTTAAAAGCTAGGGGACAATAGATATCGTAGCGCCACCGCCGATTGTTTGACGAACAAAATCAGTACGCTCGGTGAGAGTTGTACCGAATTTAGCAACTTCATCTTCAGCGTCAATCAGTGGGGTCAGTTTGAGGTTTGTCCGAGACAGCAGGTCATTACGATCTGGCCAGTCGTAACTCATAAAAGCGCCCGTAAACTTAATGTCTTTAAAGGCGATACCGTCGGCGCCTTTTTCGATTGTCCAACTAGCGATTCCACCAGTTAATTCGTTGGTTTGTAGTTGGGTTGATAACATGTTGCCGATTGAGTACCAAGTCAACATTTGCTTGCCATCTGAGCGTTTAGTGGCTGTTGCTTTTTGCAGGACGTGTGGACCTGTGCCAATGATGATATCGGTGCCTAGGTCTGACAATAATTGGGCATTAGCTATTTGATCGGCGTTAATGATCAATGAGTCTTCTGTCCCCCAGTGCATCGACACAATGACTACGTCTGAATTCGCTCGAGCCTCAGTTACTAACTTTCTCACTAACGCTTCGTCATGGTATAAATTTAGCCCGAAACTAGTCGTAGCGCGGTTGCTGAAATCCGCAAAAGCTAAGAAGCTAAATTTGATACCGTTTTTTACAAAATACCGAACTTGATTTTGCTCTTCAACCGAGCGGTTAGCGCCAGCGATTGCTAGAGGAGCGTGTTTTGCCCATTCATTAAGGGTGGCGTTAATAGCCTCTTGACCCTTATCGCCGATGTGATTAGTAGCTAGGTTAATTAGGTTGCACCCAACTGAGCTTAAATCACGCGCAAATTCAGTTGGAGCATTAAATACAGGATATCCAGATATACCAAACTTTTCTCCAGCGCTAGAAGTCTCTGGATTGCAGAAAACGATATCTGATTCCTCGTAGATTGGTTTTATCTGTGTAAAAAACTTAGCATAATCGTAGCCTGAAGCGGTCTTTGCTTCTTTATTAACAGTATCATGGGCCAACATGTCTCCCATAGCCGAGAAACGAACGGATGAAATCTGAGGTTTATCGTCATTTTTAATAATTTTAATTGGCACGGCTGTATCTTTTAAAGTTGACTTATGCTTAAAAAAACTTAGGCTAATTAAAGTTAGAGTTGAAGCCATAGCGATAAGTAGAATTGCCACTAGCAGTTTTTTCATAATTCTATTTTCTCACGCTTTGGTCAGAATTTGAAATAAAATCATGTGATAAGTTGTATTATATTGATATGGCTAAGCTACTAACAGATGAAGAATTAGTCGATAGAATAATCTCTGGAGAAGTGAATCTTTTTGAGGAGATATTTAATCGTTACCAGCCAAAATTGATGCGCTATGTTTTCTCAATGGTTAGAGATACGAGTATGGCCGGTGATATCGTCCAGGAGACTTTAATCAAAGTATATAAAAACTTGAACGGGTTTGACGATAAATATAAATTTTCATCTTGGGTTTACAGGATTGCCCACAATGAGACAATGAACTCGATAAAAAGAAATAAAAGAGTATTCCAAGAAATAAATATTGATTTAATACCGGATTCAATCTACGAATCAAAGACCGATTCTAAAATTGATGGACAGATCCTGAGTGATAGTGTAAAAAAATGTTTAAATTTATTGCCTCCTAAATATCGCGAAATTCTAATCTTGCAGTATTATGAAAATATGAAGTACGAAGAAATTTCCGATATCATTAAAATACCAGTATCGACAGTCGGGGTGAGGAGTTTAAGAGCAAAACAAAAGTTAAAATTAATTTGTGAGCGAGAAGGGATTGGATATGAAAAATAGCAGCAGCAAACAAGACATAATGACAGCCATTAGAACTGGGTCGTTAAAGATGCGTCCAAAACGGTATTTTACGCTTATGAGTACGATTCTAGTTGTCGCTAGCGTTTTATCAGGCTTAGCCGTGTCATATTTATATACAATTATTTTTCTGTGGTTACGAATTAGACTAGTTGATGGGCCAGCCCGGGGAGCTAGAATGAATTTGGCTGAAGCTATTTCGGATTTTCCTCTTTGGGCTCTAGCTTTAGCCGTTATCTTATTGCTGTTTTCAATCCATCTAGTCAGAAATCTTAAGCATCTATATCGGTATAAAACTAGCCACGTCTTAGCGATATTTTTATTCGCCAGCTTACTCATGGGATTAGTTTTTCATTATTCTGGCTTGGGCTTTGATAAGCACTTCCAAAATACATTTCAAGAGTACAGAATGCATAATCGTCAAAAAATGAAATAATTTACGACGCAGAGTTGTATTACATGTGTAGCAACTAAATAAGGAGTTCAATAAATATGAATAAATTAGTAATTAGTACGATAATAGGTGGCTCGCTATTAGGGATCCTAGCACTGAGTCCTATGACTTCAGCAACTTCTATGGCTAGAGTTTCTGGTCAAGGGCAAGGATATGGTCGTCAGACTATGCTTGAAGCAAGAGCTAAAATGTTTGGAATGACATCCGAAGAATTGTCAGAACAGCTTGAGACTAAAACTATGCTAGAGATAGCAGAAGAAAAAGGTATTGAGCAGACAGATCTTCAGGCAAAAATGCATGAGCTAGCTAGAGCTAGATGGGCTGAAAAAGGCTTGAACGAGTCTGAGATCGCTGAACGTGAAGCATTTCAAGAACAGCGCCAGGCTAGTTGTGACGGAACAGGTTCAAATCACGCCCAAGGCGGATTTGGCCGAGTAAACCGATAATATAATAGTCGTTTGAAAGACAACAAGCTAAAGCACTCCGTTTGGAGTGCTTTAGCTTTTCTTTACGCTCAATAGTTCGACGCTAACCTCATCAAAGGTTAATCCATTGCTATATAAAAATTTAGCTAAATATCTTCCGACATATCGATAATGCCACGGTTCATACAAAATACCAGTTTTGTCAGCTTTATCTTCTGGATAGCGCAATATGAATCCATATTTGTATGAATTATTTTTCAGCCAGTCTATTGTCTGATCATCTATCGCGCAGGCATCAAACGATAACTGACAGGCCGAAGAATAAGTCGTTATGTCTACGGCCAGTCCGGTTTGGTGCTCACTATTGGTAGGCGGAGCGGCGAGACCATTGCCGTTACTTTGTTCGTAGATTAGTTCTTGATCTTCGTTAGTTCGGTATGCGCTAGATATAATTAGCTCAATCCCAGCTTTGGAGGCATCTGAAAACATTAGAGCCAAGTCCTCCTGCGTAATTTTTCGAATTGTCTTGTTGAGTAGCCAATCCCCATGTCTAGCATTGAGGCTGACTAAGCTTTTAGGAGTATAGTTACTGTCTAAAGGCTTGTTTGATGAAACATAAGCCCATATTCCATTTTGAGCAATAAATCTCCAGCTTGGAACGATTAAATTCTTGCCATTTATTTTGATTAAGGCTTGGTAGGGTGGAGAACTAGTAGATATCTGTTTTGAAATTGATTCATATTGAATAATTATTCGTCCGCAGGCTAGTCGAAACCAGGCAACTAAGCTGATAGCTAGGGAAAACAATACGGTTACAATTATTCTGTCCCAGCGCCAGCTGTTTTTAGCCTCGCTCATTCATTACTCATCACGCATGTCTTTTATTGGGTTTCGACGAACATTTCGCATTAACGGGACGGCGATGCTAATCAGACCGACAATAACTATCGCTAAAACTATCAATCCAACATGTGAGTAATTAACACCGAACAGGGTAAATTTTTTAGTAAAATCATTTGACGAGAGTATAGTTATGGCTCGAGCCGTAAGCGATCGGTCAAATCGTTGAGATATTAACAGCGAGCTAATTGAGCCGATGGTCATAGCCACTAGGCCAATCAGGAGGCTTACGATGAGCGTATAGACACTGTAAATCAAACTTATGTCTGTCCGCTTAAAGCCAATCGCTCTAAAGACGGCTGTTTCGCGACGGCTATCACTAATCATTCGGCCAATAGTTCCCGATAAGATTATTATTGCTATAATCCCAGTGACGGCTAAAGATATTTTTAGTGCTTTATTAAACATTTTATTCATTTCTTCTATCTGCATAAAATTGCTACCATAAGGATATATTGAGAAACCAGATCCTTTATCATAATCTATTGGACCGACGTTTTGATTAGAGAAATTAATATTGCTCCAAAAATCGACTTCCTTAACGAATTTTATGGCAGTTTGTTTGTCTTTAAACTCAACTAAGATATTTTTATCTTGGTTAAACTGATTTTGTTGAGAGTGTTGATTATTGCCATAAATGAGGTAGGGGTTTACATCTTTAATTGATTCGAAGTCTTCGCTCACCCCAGCGAATGTAGTTGGAATGGTTCCGACTACGAGATTTAGAATTGAAGTTATAATATCGTAGTTCTGGTCTTGGCTCGGCAGAACGCCCACGATTTCATAAGTTATTGGTTTTACGATTGGAAGATATTCAACTCCATAGAACTCATAATTAAAGATATTTAATTTTTCTTCATAATCTTTATCGGCCTTAGTTCTAGAGTCAGAAATTATGCTTGGCATCTCGCATTTTGTCATATCGGGTTCGGTATATATGACAGAAGGTTTGACATAGTTGGGCTTTGATTTGTTTTCATAATGTTCTTTGATGGCCAAAATCTTTGCTTGAGCGACAGAATTAATATAGCAAGTTTCGACTTTCAAACCTTTGGCTTTTTCTCTGATTTCTTTTTGTCTAGAGGCGGCTTTTTCCGGATCTTTATCGTTGTCTAGCTTGGGAAGTTTCAGAAGTTTAGCTATTTTATCTCCGCTTAAGAGAACTGGGATAGTTCCGGATTCTTTTTTCCACTCATAATCATCGAGCAGGAAACCTTTTAGGATATCTCTAGGGAGCACGTTTATATAAGCATAATCTCCGCCGTAGCCAAAATCATTGGGATAGGCTGGATACATTTCCTTTTCAGGCATTTGCCCATTTTCATTTGTTGTTTCAAATTTTCCATCTTTGTTTTTTGTAATAGGCGAGGCGGGTAGAGAATAATCCTTTGATTCAGTGATGCTGAGCGGTTTGTAAGGTTTTGCCAAATCAGTTAGGCGCTCTAAGGATGTTTGTTTTGAAGTCAGTTTTAATTCATTTATAAGTTCCTGATGGAGTCTTGGGTTGGCTGATTGATCGATATCGAGACTAATTCGATCTTTGGCGCCATTTTTATCAAATTCGATTCCTAATTCTTTAGCCCGCTTTTCCTGTCTGAGTAATTCTTCCTTGACTATTTTTGATTTAGCGGCTTCGAATTCAGCTGTTTTATTTTGGATTAATTCATAGATCTTGTTAGGTTCTTCCATTGCCTTCAAATCAAGGGCTTGAACCAAATATCGGTTATTGAAACCCTGATCAGAAAAGTTGTTTACGGATATGTTTATGCCGCCAACAACAAATGCCACAAAAGAAACAACTCCAAACATTAAGCTTGAAATTATTACGGTTATAGCTAAACGCATTTTCTTGGTTTTTAATTTAGTGCCAGCAAGCACTAGGGCGTTTTTAAGATTTATCATAAGATAGCTCCGTCCTTCATGATTATTTCGCGATCAGCTTGTCGAGCGATGCTCGCATCGTGCGTCACGGTGATGATAGTAGTCCCGAATTTGTCTCTAATCTCTTGGAATAGTTTAATTACGCTAGATGAATTGACTGAATCAAGATTGCCTGTTGGCTCGTCCGCAAGGATGATCTTTGGTGCATTAAATAAAGCTCTAGCGATGGCCGCTCGTTGCATTTGGCCACCCGAAAGCTCCTTTGGTAGATGAGTAAGCCGGTCGCTTAATCCGACCGCATTTGCAAGCTCGGCAATCCTCGCTTTTCTGTCTTTTGGGCTCAAGTTGTTAACCATTGACGGCACCGAAATGTTTTGAGCAAGATTCAAAAATGGTTGCATGTAAAAAAATTGAAATACGAAACCAATTGTTTTGTTGCGAAAGTTGCTAAGTTTTTTGTCGGAAAGTTTGCTGATGTCTTGGCCGTTAATGATGATCGTTCCGCTAGTAGGTTTATCGAGAGCGCCTATTAAATGCATGAGAGTTGATTTTCCACTTCCGCTAGCACCAGTTATGGCCACAAACTCACCAGGGTAAATTTTGAGGTCAGCGTCGGAGACGGCAGTTAGCTTGCTTTTACCGTTTTTGTACTCCTTGGTCAGGCCTTTAATTTCGATTAGCGGCTCCAATCCTGCACGTTCGTATTCTTCAATGTTCTTTTTCGATCTCTGCGAATCAGCAGCCTTTAATGCATCGGATTGTCTTGAAAGAGCTTTTGTCGCTTCAGACAAATCATAATTAAAAGCTTTCAAGAGAGAATTTGCCAGGGACACTTTTTCATCATTTGCTTCATTTGCCTTATGTGGTTCCATTTTTCTCCTTACGTATTTAGATTGTTATTGAGCCTAGATTTATAGTCCAATTATACTACTTTAGCTTAAAAAAATCTAAATCAAGAGAATATTTATTGCCATGAAGTATGTCGTATTGGATCAGTTCGTAATCTATAAGAACTTCTGGAGACTTTACTTCAATTTGCTCAATTTTTTTCTTTGTGACTACCGGCATCTTTTGCCTAAGCTCATTAAGTAAAGTCAAGAAGGGGCTAGTAGGCGATTGTAGTTCCTTAAACAGCACTTCTTGAAGAAAATTGGTGCTAATTAAATAATTCTGTTTTGAGGTAGGGAAATTTGAATAAATAAAGAAAGGGGTTTGATAAGCTCTGTCTTGATTTAGCGCTAAGACATTGTCGTAAATACCACTTCCCGGTAAATGGTCTCCCCAGAAAACTATAATTGTCTTTTCGTTAAGGCTATCTATTTGTTCGATAAACTTTTCCAAGGCAACATCAGAAACTTCCAACCCGTAGAGATAATTTAATCTATCGTTGGTGGTCTTGTCTGAAGCCGATGGATTTTGAACGGCAGTTATATATTTATCCGTGTAACTGGTGTGGTTTTGCATGGTTACGTTATGAATAAACACTGGTTTTGAAGTGGTCTCAATTAAACTAATTATCTCTTTGTAATTTGACTCGTCCGAGACAAAGCAACGCCCGTCAATGCCTCCAGTACAATCAAGGCCGACAAATTCAGGGTCCGTCATCATTGTTTGATCAATGAAAGTATCAAAGCCAAGATTTTTATAAACTATAAACCGCTTGTACATCTCTCTTTTGTAAGGATGAAAAGCTATAGCCTCATAGCCAAGAGGCTTGAGCAGGCTGACGATTGAAGGTACTTGGTTGTCTTTGGCGAGGTAGTTGTTGTATGGCATATTCCCTGAAGTGAACGCATTGCTGAATCCCGTCAAGGCTTCGAACTCCACGTTTGAGGTTCCGCCTCCGAATTCAGAAACCGCAACTCGACCACCGGTAGATTCACTAATTAATTTTGTGGTGTACTCAAGAGTGTCTCCGCTCACAGGGTAAACGTCAGTGAAATCTTTGGGGTCTGTAAAGGATTCACTCATGATATAGATGATATTAATGTCGCTCGGGACTTTAGCGCCCGTTTCTTTTTTTAAGCTATTTAACTCTTTGTATTTATCAACGATCTCCGTGATTGTTTTTTTACTATAATTATCTGGTTTTGAAACTTTAGGCAAGCCAAAGTTGTAAAGCATACCGATTATTGGGCCGTTATTTTTGTAATTTACAAGCTGGCTCCAAAGGACCATTTTAGATCTTACTATTAAATCGGGACCATGAATAAACTCTGGCCTAGCTAGGTAATTAGCAAATGAGCTTAAAATTAGGAATGATATAAGCGCTAGCGACAATCTACTAAAGACATGTTTTCTTATGACATCTGGATGCGTTCGACGCTTCTTAATTAGGTATTTTATACCTA
>CAZHYM010000001.1:9872-37149 GCA_964536785.1 uncultured Candidatus Saccharibacteria bacterium
TTTCTTATGACATCTGGATGCGTTCGACGCTTCTTAATTAGGTATTTTATACCTAGAATCAATAATATAAGTATAACTAGCTTAGCAAGAGTGACTAAAATCAAGCCGCCTTCGATTATCTCTCCTTGGTCGCCAGCTTCGCTGAGTAAAGCAATATCTTCTGGTATTAGGGGTATATCTCGATGGAGCCTTTTTACTCGATCGATTGTAAGGAGCAGTTCGGTTGCTCCAAATAAAACTCCTTGTGAAATATAGATGTTGCCAATCAAACTCGAGACAAAGATATTAATGAAAAACATTATAATAAACGAAATTATGAATATATTATTATTAAAAGTTAGGAATCTACTGATTATCCAGCCACGATCGTCATAAAAGTAGGACCAGAATATGTAAACCGTTAATATTAAAGAGGCTAGAGCAATTGCTAATAAAATCGACCTTGGTCGATAGTTAAGTTGGCCTAAGTATTCTCTAACTTTATTCTTAATCTTCATCTAACTTATTATACATAATTTGAAAATGTATTTTTTACAATCTCGTAATTAGCTTATGTTTTTGGTTTATAATATAGGTATAGTCATTGTAAGAACTGACTAGAAATGGAGGCGATATGAAAATCACCACTAACAATATATACCTTACGAAAAAAGGTTTTAAAGATTTAAAACGCGAAATCGACCGATTTAAGCGATACAAGCAGGCTCTTCAGAAAGAACTCCGCGAATTAAATAGACAAGACGACAAAGAGTTGTCGTACTTAAAAGATGATAAACTAGCTCAAATAGCCAATGTCGAATTTGAGATTAAAGAAAAAAGATTTTTCCAGAAACAGGCAAAATTGTTGCCATCAGTTAGAAACCCATTTGAAGTTGCAGTTGGATCGATTGTTGAACTGATCGATAAGACAACTGGAAGAGTTTTCCGTTACCAAGTCGTTGATAAATTAGAAGCCAATCCGATTATCGGCAAGATCTCAATAGACAGCCCGTTGGGATTTGAGCTTTTAGGCAAACATGTAAAAGACGTAGTTAAGTTTAGCGTTGGGCTTCATACCAAGACGCTCGAGCTTATTAGAATAGCTTAGTTTTCATCATTTAGGGTTTTGATGTATAATTAATTCATCAGTTAACGGTGGAGAGGGATTAATAATGGCAGAATTTTACATCAAATCAAAATCACCGACATTTATAGATACGGAATCGAGTTTTAATTCAGCGCTAGGCGCCGGCTTGTTATTCGGGGTCTTTGTATCATTGGCGACGAAGATTTTTAATATAATAGCCTGCAACAACCTGTGGAGCATTGGCTGTGGCGTTAACAGTATAGCAAGCTACCGAATCGGACTAATTGTTTTCGGACTGATAGCGCTAATCGTCTTAGTCAGAATGGTCGCGCCTCGACCAATAATGACAGTTTTGCCTGTGGTTATAATATTTTGGAACTTGATTATAAGAACTAATTACTGGTGGCTAGATTTAATTGTTTATTTAGTCTTGTCAGTCTTAGCTTTTGTATTATTTAGCTTTATTAGCAGAGTATATAACTGGGCGATTGCACTTGTGGTCACGCTAGTTGTAACGGCATTGCTTTTATTAATTTAAGATTTGAAAGGGTGGCATGACACAGGGAACCGTTTACGTCATATTAGGAGGCTTAGTCCTAGTTATCGTAATTTTAGCTTATGCTTTTGCTAAGGCAAAAGATAAACTCTAGAAAAGTAGGCTAGAGTATAGCTCGAATCAAAGTCAAGAACTATTGAACTTCCTTAAGACCGATATTGGCGATTTAGGCAGGCGACTTGACGGTTTAAAAGAGACGGTTGATAACCGTTTGGAGCGAAGCGGTCTCCAAATTCAAAGCTCGATGGAAAAACAACTTACCGAGAGCGCAAAACTAGTCAGTGAAGTGTCCCAGCGATTGACCAAGCTAGACGAAACTAATCGTCGAGTGGTGGATGTCGCTGATGAATTAAAGACCTTGCAGAACGTATTGCAGAACCCAAAACAACGCGGTGTTTTCGGAGAGTTTTATCTCAAAAGCGTGTTAGAAAATGTATTGCCGCCTAAAAACTTTCAAATGCAGTATAGCTTTAGCGATGGTGAAATCGTCGATGCCGCTATATTTCTAGACAAAGGTAAAGTTTTACCGGTTGATAGCAAATTTTCGTTAGAAAATTATAATCGAATGATTGAGGCCAATGACAAAACCGAGCGTGATAGACTAATGTCTAAAGTAAAAGTTGACTTGAAGGCAAGAATTGATGAAACGAGTAAGTACATAAAGCCGAGTGAAAACACTATGGATTTTGCTTTTATGTTTATACCTAGCGAATCACTCTATTATGATCTATTAATAAATAATGTTGGCGCTGGCGGAAGCTCTCGTGATCTCATAGAATATGCCTTTCGAGACAAGAGAGTAATAATCGTAAGCCCAACAAGTTTCATGGCTTATTTACAAACAGTTTTGCAAGGCTTAAGAAGCCTTCAAATCGAAGAACAGGCCAAAGAAATCCAAATAAGAGTGGGAAAACTTGGATCTCATATCCGTAAATTTGATGATGGAATGGCGAAAATTGGTAAATCCTTGGGAACAACAGTCTCTCATTTTAATAATTCTTATAAGGAATTGGCAAAGATCGATAAAGATGTGGTTAAGATAGCCGGAACGGAACCTAATATTGAGCCCGATTTGCTGGACAAACCTCAGCTTGGAGAATAAAACCCAAATAAATAATCCGCATTTTACAGCGGATTATTTTTAGTCATTTGCGATGGATTTATGCGAAATCTTCTACTGGAGTGCGATCTTGGGTGACTACGTCAGCAAAATAGTAGCCGAGAGCACCGCCGATTAAGGGACCAGCAACGTAGATTGCAAGTACCCAAAGCATATTGTCGGTTTTGAAACCTTCTAGCGTAAATAGCATTGCAGGATTTAATAGAGACAGAGCTCCGAAAATTTTTGCAATACTTCCAGAGATGAAGATTGCTGCAAATGTTGCGCCACCGTAGACTACAGCTTTCCGGGTGATGTTGCCAGCAAAATTTCTTTGCCTTGCGATGAAGAAGCTTAGCATGAAGGCCCCTAGCATCTCAGCCAACATAATAGCTAATTCTTGTCCGGCAGCAATCGCAGGTAGTGTCATTAGCGTAGGAGTTGTTGCGCCATACATCGCGGCTTGCTCACTAACTTCAGGAGCGTTTTTATAAAAACCTGTGAGCACAAAGTATGCGGCAATTCCACCGATCATTTGAGCTAGCAGTTGGAAGGCTAAGCGTTTGCTTGATATTTTTCGCGTTACCCATGCACCAAAAGATAGGATAGGGTTGAATAGCCCGTTGCGAATTCCGCCCATACCTAGAACGATTCCGATTAATGCGAAGATTAAAACGATTGGGTTGCCTTCGGCAAGCATAAAAGTTGAAACTATAGCGAATGAACCTATAAATTCAATACCAAATGATCGAACTGGTAGCTTTTTCATTAGCTGTTTCCATTCGTTATCTATAACTTTAGGTTTTGCTGAAACTGTCCTCACGACTGTCTTCTTAGAAGCTGGAGCAGTAGCTTTTTTTGATTTGACCTTGGCTTTATTATTGGCCATATGTCCTCCATATTTATTAATATCAGCATTTTGCTGAGTTAATTTTATTATACCACTTTTGCGTTCAGGGGGTAAAGATAGAGAGAGCGTGCTATAATTCCTACATGAGTATTCATTTAAAACAAGATGACGCAAGAAGTGATTTGCAAAGAGATATCACTGCTAAAATTAGAGAAAAATATCAAACTAATGATGTTGATCCTAGCCAACTGGAAACAACTGAATTTTCAGAAGTTGACATGGGCTCAGACGCTTCCTCGAAGGGTATTTTTCTTGCAATCTTGGTTACATTGGTTATACTAGGCTTAATAATTTGGATGATTAACTAATGAATATTATAGAAACTAAAGATCTGCTAACAAAAAGAATTAACGAATCAGTTACTCCGCGAGAGGTGCTGAAAGCAAAGGAGCTTAAACAGCTCTATGCGCAAATTCCAAATGTCGATGTAAATGAACGTCGAGAATTTGGGCGACAAGTTAATTTGCTAAAAGAAGAACTTGAAGCAGCGGTTAGTGATAGGGAAAATGAAATAGAAACTATAAATGTTGAGCAACTGGATGTCACCGCTCCATGGCAGGTAAATGAAAATAAGCCAACTCTGTTAACTGCCGATCTGGGCTCAAGACATCCATTGACAAAAGAATTAGAGCGCGTGATTGAAATATTTACTAGAATGGGTTTTGAGGCTATTGAATCAAGACAAATCGATGATGATTACCACATGTTCGGATCATTAAATTTCCCAGACGGTCATCCTGCGCGTGATGGATACGATACATTTCGAACTGAAGAGGGATATATTCCTCCAGCGCACACAAGTACTATGGAAAATCGTATTCTAGTGGCTGGAAAAGAAAAGCTAGAGAGAGGTGATCCCATAGCTGTTATAAGTTACGGTCGTTGTTATCGAAACGAAGACGTAGACGCTACTCACGAACATACCTTTTATCAAGTTGAGGGGATGTATATTAGCGAAAAGGCCAATGTTGCGAACATGATTGCTGTGCTTAAAACTTTTTTTGAAACGTATTATGGTGAGAGTCTGAATGTAAAAACTCAGCCAGGCTATTTCCCATTCGTTGAACCAGGACTAGAATTGCTAATTGAAAAACCTACTTCAATCGGAGGTAAAAAAGGAGAATGGCTGGAAATGTTAGGTTGTGGCATGACTCATCCGAATGTTCTTAAAATGGCAGGAATAGATCCCGAAAAGTATCAAGGCTTCGCTTGGGGTGGGGGCGTAGATAGATTGGTCATGCTGAAGCATAAAATTAGCGATATTCGTAATTTTGAATCTGGTAAATTAAAATTTTTGAGGAAATTCTAGCATGTTAGTATCAGTAAATTGGTTAAAGAAGTACGTCAATATTAATGTCGATAGCGACACTTTGGCAAAAGAGATCGGCTCAAAGTTGGTTGAGGTTGAATCAATTCAAAATTTGGCCGATAAGTACAGCAGGATTGTCGTTGCCAAAGTAGTATCGGTTGCTAAGGTTGATGGCTCTGATCATCTAAGTCTTGTTGTGATTGACGATGGCAAAGTTAATAGAGAAGTCAAAAGAGATGAAAATGGGTTGGTGCAAGTAGTTTGTGGAGCTCCTAACGTCAAAGAAGATTCTTTTATTGTATGGATTATGCCTGGCGCAATCGTTCCTGAAACATACGGGAAGAGTAATGAGTTCGTAATAGAATCTCGTAAAATCATGGGAGTTGTTAGTAACGGGATGATTGCTTCAGCCCGCGAGCTAGACCTCTTCGATGAGCATCAAGGTATTTTGATATTAGAAGGGGTCTATCAGCCTGGTCAGGAATTTGCGCCTATTTTTGAGTTAAATGATTATATTTTAGATATTGAAAATAAATCCCTCACACAAAGACCTGATTGTTTCGGTGTTGTTGGCTTTGCGCGTGAGGTTGCCGGTATATCTAAACAAAAGTTTACAAGCCCTGTCTGGTTTAAGGACGATATTAAATTTACAAAATCCGATGAACTTTCTGTTCAAATTAGCGATTCCGAATTAGCAAGTATCTATCAAGTTGCCGTTCTGGCTGATTCAAATAAATTAACTGGACCGACTCTCGAAGAGTTAACTTATATGTCGAGAGTAGGAGTCAGAACAATTGATCCGATTGTGGATGCTACCAATTTGGTAATGTTAGAGACTGGTATACCTTTGCACGCATTTGATTATGATAAATTATTGGAAATTTCAAAAGCAGAAAAACAAGCTCAGCTGACAATTTCCGTTCGTTCTGCGCATAAAGACGAGTCGATTATCTTACTCGATGGGCGTAAATTAAATCTTCATCCAAGCGACATAGTTATTGCTGTTGGTAACCGAGCAGTTGCATTGGCTGGAGCTATGGGCGGCCAAGAAACTATGGTAGACAAAAACACCAGAAGAATCGCGTTAGAAGCTGCGAGTTTTAACCTGTACAAATTAAGGTCAACGCAAATGCGGCATGGAATATTTTCTGAGGCTATAACTCGATTTACGAAAGGCCAGCCAGCTGGAACAGCTCAGGTGGCCTTAGCAAGAGCAATTGATTTACTGCTCGGCAAGGAAGGCAGCTATGCCAGCGTGCCAGTGGCGATAGCTAAGTGCAATAAAGCAAGTGAGCCGATTAATTTAAGCGTAGATTTTGTTAATAAGATATTGGGTTCAGATTTTGATCAAAAATCAATAGTTGATACTTTAGAAAATGTTGGTTTTAGAATTGATTATGAAAAAGATAATTTACGGGTAAATGTTCCTTTTTGGCGCAGTGATGTAACCACTCAGATTGAATTAGTCGAAGAGGTAGGGCGTATCAACGGCTACGATAATTTAAAATTAGTCTTGCCCACAAAAACTATACGGCCTGTCGAGATGATAAGCTTTGACAAGTTCAAGTTTCATCTAGCGGATTTGCTATCTGCGGGTGGCGCTAATGAAGCTCTTGGTTACACTTTTGTTAGTGAAGATTTAATATCTAAAGCGAAACAAGACGCCAGTAATTCCTATAAGATAATCAATTCAATCAGCCCTAATTTAGAAAGATATCGTCAGAGCATTCTCCCAAGCTTAATAAATATCGTTCATTCAAATGTAAAGAGTGGCTTTGATGAATTCGCAATTTATGAAATAAACAAGGTTCATCAGAAAAGTGATGGCTTAGATGTTGAATCAGTCCCAATAGAGAGACAAAGCTTAGGTCTAGTCTACGCAAACAACCGTTCGGACGTAACTGCTTATTATTACGCAAAAAAATATCTTGATTATCTTGGAGAAAAGCTAGACTTAAAATTTAAGTATAAAGATATAGAGAAGCGTTTACCAGAAAACACTGTTTTTGAACTCAAGCGATCGGCATCGGTTTATATTGAAAACAACCTGATCGGCTACGTAGGAGAGTTTGAAGGTAGAGTTAGAAACGATTTTAAACTTCCTCGTGCCGTTGCGGGTTTTGAGCTTAATTTAGTCGCTCTATACGATATTTATCAGTCATCGCGTATGAACATCATAGAAAATGAAAACAAATATCCAAGTGTTTGGCGAGATGTTTGTTTCGAAGTCGATGAAAATCTAGATTATGGTGAACTTGTCTCGTTGCTAGACACATCAAATCGTGTACAAAAAATATCTTATCATGCGCTAGACATTTTCAGACCGAAAAATAGCGATAAGAAACGCTTCACTCTTCGTTTTGAGATAGTAGATTTAGACAAAACATTGTCTAATTCAGAAGCTAATCAAATTATCGAAGAAATAATCGGACCGGTTGTTTCTAAACTAGGCGCAGAAGTCATATAGGGATTCAAAATTCTCTTGCGTACGTGATATAATTTACTCATGACAAAAATAACTGCGAGCGAGCTAGAGCACCTAGCTCAGTTAAGTGGCTTGAGTTTAAAACCAGAAGAAATTAATACCTTAAGCAAAGACTTGAGTGAAATTTTAAATTATGTTGAGCTACTGTCCACTGTCGATACCGACGGCGTTGAACCTACTTACCAGGTAACAGGTTTAAAAAATGTATGGCGGGAAGACCAAGTAAAACACGGAGTTGAGCCTAGCGCTTTGCTGGGCCTATTAGCTGAGACTGAAGTCGCCTCTCGTCAAATAAAAATTCCAAAGGTTTTATGATGAAGATTAGAGAAATTGTAGATCAAATTAAGTCCGGCAAAATCACTGCCCTGGAAATAGTTGAAAGTTCTTTGGCTAAAGCTAAAGAATTGGAGCAATATCATTCGCTGTTACGAATAACTGAAGACAGCGCTAGAGAGCGGGCAAGAGAAATTGATAAGAGAATTAGCGCTGGTGAAGATGTCGGTCCTTTAGCTGGAGTGCCTTTTATCAATAAAGATAATATCCTGGCCTTTGACGGGCCAACAACCGCATCAAGCAAAATGCTTGAGGATTTCCAATCGCCAATTCAAGCAACTGTAATCGAAAAATTAGAGGCTGCTGGTGCGATAATGATTGGAAAAGCTAACTTAGACTCTTTTGCGCACGGTAGTTCAACCGAAAACTCGGCTTTTGGAGTAACAAAAAATCCAGTTGATATGGATAGGGTACCCGGAGGCAGTAGTGGTGGATCTGCCAGTGCCGTTGCGCTCGGAATTGCCCCATTTGCTTTAGGGAGTGATACTGGGGGGTCTATTCGTCAACCCGCTTCACATTGTGGAGTTGTCGGGATTAAGCCTACGTATGGTTTAGTCAGCAGATTCGGTGCAGTTGCGATGTCTTCTAGCACAGATTGCATTGGTTGCTTAACGAACAACGCCGAAGACGCTGATTTAGTTATGTCTGTAATCGCTGGTATTGACGAGCGAGATATGACAACTTATGTAAGTAAATATCAATCAGGTCTTCAAGTACGCGTTCCCTCAAAAATTGGAGTAATTAAGCAATTCATGACTGGTGCTGTCGATCCAGAGGTTTTGGCAAGCACTAAATTCGCAATAGATTGCTTAAGAGAGCTTGGGCACGAAGTGGATGAAATCGATATCGATGAGGTTAAATATGCATTAGCTATATATTATGTTGTTGTTTCTGCTGAAGTAGCTAGTAATCTTGCACGCTATGATGGAGTGCGCTATGGATATCGATCAAGCAACTATGGTGATGATTTAACTAAGCTCTATGGCTTAAGCAGATCAGAGGGCTTCATGACAGAAAATAAACGCAGGATAATTATGGGAAATTACGTCTTAGCTAGTGGTTATTTTGACGCGTATTATCTAAAAGCTCAAAAAGTTAGAACGCTCATGATCAACAAGTTTGAAGAAGTGTTCAAAGAATATAAATTTTTGGTTGGTCCTGTATCGCCTGAGGTAGCTTTTAAATTTGGGGAGAATACTGACGACCCACTTAAAATGTATATGTCGGACGTTATGACTACTCCTGCGAACTTAGCGGGCTTACCAGCTTTGAGCTTGCCGTCTATTACTTCCAAAGCGGGCTTACCTATAGGAGTTCAAATTATTGGCGATATTAATTCGGACGCGGAGATATTGGCTCTTGCTAAGCAACTAGAGACTAAAATTAAGGAGCGAGCATGAACGATTTAGGTTTTATATTTTTTGCAGTTACAGTTATAGCATTGGGCGTGATTTTGCTGATTTTGCTAACAAAGAATTCTCAAAACTTAGGGCTTAATAAACAAGCCTATCAGGTTGACTGGCTAAACATTATGAATTCTTTTGACGTTAAAAATAGAGCAACTTACGAAATGGCGATCTTAAATGCCGATAAACTAGTCGCCCGAGCTTTAAAAGACTTAAAAATCTCAGGCGAAACGATGGGTGAGCAAATGAAGAATGCAAAAGCTAAATTTTCTAATAACGACGGCTTGTGGATGGCTCATAAGTTACGTAACAAAATCGCCCACGAGACAAATATCAATTTAAACCCTCGATTGGTTCAGCAAGCGTTGGCTCAATTCAAAAGGGCTCTTAAAGATTTAGGAGCTTTCTAATGTCAAAATACGATGATTATGAAATGACAATCGGCATAGAATGCCATGTTCAGTTGAACACGAGGACTAAGCTATTTGGGTCTAGCAACAATGATGCAAGAGAAGCTGAACCAAATACGACAGTCGATCATATCGACTGGGCTTTACCGGGTATGTTACCGGTACTAAATAAACAGGCAATCGTTTTGGCTGTAAAGGCAGCTAAGGCGCTTGGAGCAGAAGTAAATCCCGTTAGTCGCTTTGATCGGAAGCACTATTTTTATCCTGACTTACCGAAAGGCTATCAGACTTCCCAGTTTTACCAACCTATAATCGGTCCAGGCAAGGTTAGAGTTGATTCTGAAGAAGGAGAATTTGAAGTTAGAATAGAACATGCTCATCTTGAAGAAGATGCTGGCAAGTTAACCCACAGTTTGACACATAGTTTGATAGACCTAAATCGTGCCGGAACACCGCTCATTGAAATAGTTACAATGCCCGATATCCATTCTGCTAAGCAAGCCAAGGCCTTTGCTAGTGAATTACATAAATTGATGGTTTTTTCTGGAGTGACTATAGGTGACTTATATCATGGCAACATGAGATTTGACGTAAATGTCTCAGTAGCAAAGAAAGGATCAGATAAATTAGGCACGAGAGCGGAAATTAAGAACCTAAATTCATTTAGAAGCGTTGAAAAAGCCGCTGAATATGAGTTCTATCGTCAGATTGACGAGCTAGAAGCCGGTCGAAATGTAGTTCAGGAAACTAGAGGCTTTGATGAAGCAAAACAGAAAACTTTTTCACAAAGATCAAAAGAGGAGGCTCAGGACTATAGGTATATGCCTGATCCTGACATTCCACCGATCGTTTTATCTAAAGAAGATATTCAAAAGATGCAAGCTGATATGCCCAAACTGCCGAGTTACTATCGACAACTATTTCATGAGTTAGGCCTTGATAAAACTGTTGTGGACGCATTGCTGTCTTCTCGCCAATTGTGCGAATTTGTAGAGAGAATTAAAAGTAAATCAAATATTGATACTGCCAGAAGAATTACTTTTTGGTTTGTTATGGCGATAAATGAGCAAATCGATGATAATCCATTAATTAGAGAGGATGGTTCACTAATCGAAGACGACTATTTTGTTCAATTATCTAAAATGGTAGATTCAAGCGAACTCAGCTCTTCGTCAGCTAAAGAAATATTTAAAGCTATGCAGTCTTCTGGTGATGAGCCGCTTAAGATTGCAAAATCCATGGGCCTCATACAAGTAAACGATGGCTCAGCCATCGAAGCGATAGTTGACGAGATACTTGAGACCGATCAAGGCAAAAAGGCTTTAATGGATGTTAAAAACGGTAATCAAAAAGCCGTCGGATTCATTGTTGGCCAGGCGATGAAATTGTCTAAGGGCCAGGCTAACCCACAAATGGTTCAGAACATATTAAATCAAAAATTAAAGGAGAACTAATGGAAAAGCAGTCGTCTTTTAAAATGCCAACAAAGGCGATAATTTGTGCTGCTGGCCTAGGCACACGTTTTTTGCCCCAAACCAAATCAATGCCAAAAGAAATGTTGCCAGTCGTTGACAAACCTGTTATTCAGTTGATAGTAGAAGAATTGGTCAATACTGGGGTAGAGGACATTATAATTGTCGGAGGAATGACAAAAAGGGCACTAGAGGACCATTTCGATAGATCGTATTTTCTAGAGAAAAAGCTTGAAGACGCTGGGAAACAAGACAAGGCTAACATGATAAGAGATATCGCTGAAATGGCTAACTTCTGTTATGTTCGACAAAAGGGTGAGCCAGAGGGGAATGCGAGGCCGGTTATAAACGCTTCACATCTTTTGAATAAAGATGAGCCGTTTTTTGTACTTTTTGCAGATGATTTTTTCAGGTCGGACATACCTAGAAGCAAGCAACTACTGGATGTATATCAACAAACCGGCAAATCAGTTATTTCATTAGTCAAAATTGACCGAAAAGATGCCGATAAATATGGCATGGCGGATATATCGGCTGGACTTGATAACGAAGGCAAGGTCTTTGAAATTAAGCAACTGCTTGAAAAACCGGGCATGGAAAACACTCAGAGCGATCTAGCTTCAGTGGGAGGCTATTTGCTTACTCCGGACATCATGAAGTACGTCTTAGAAGAAATTCCGGACAAAAGAGGTGAAATTACTTTAGCTGATAGCATTAACAAGCTCGCTAAAGACGGACGGGTTTGTGGACGTGTAATTGACGGAGTTTGGCATGATACGGGCGACCAACTAAAATATATTTATGCAATTATCGATATGGCGCTTCACGACGATAGATATAAGCAGCAACTAGCTAATTATCTAGCTAGTTACAAAATGGAAAATCTATAGAACAAATCATATTCTGCTATAATAAAGAGTGTAATTATAGAGGAGGTAAGAATTGAACGATGCAGCAAGTATACTAGTGATTATCTTGTCAATAATATTGGCAATATTCTTGGTTGCAGCAATCATTTTAGTAATCTATCTAATACAAGTTATTAAAAAATTGAAAAAAGTTGGGATTGACGCTCAGAACATTTCGGGCAATCTCAATTCAACCATGAACAATGTTTCTATGTATACATCGCCCATATTTTTGGGCAAATTTATATCGAGTTTTATAACTAAATTACGTAACAAATAACTAAAAAAGGAGACTATATGTCAAAAGGAAAATTTACACTAGGTGCAATCTTAGGAGCAGCTGTAGGCCTAGCCGCAGGTATTTTTAGCGCCCCAAAGTCGGGTGAAGAAATGAGAAAAGAGGCTAAGGACAAAATTGATTCAACATTAAATGATGCAAAAAGCAGCGCCGATAAGCTAGCAAAAGAAGCGACCAAACAATATGAAAAGTATAAGGATCAAGCAGAAGATGGTTTTGGAAGCGTAAAAGAAAAGGCTTCACAAGCTTACGAAGACGCTAAAGCTGAAGTTGAAAAACTAAAGGATAAAGCAGAGAACGTAATCGGAGCAGTTGAAAAAGAGGTTAAAAACGATACAGATAAGGTATCTAAGAAATAATCTTAATAACTATAAAATTACGCCTTGCAAAAAGGCGTTATTTTATTGGAAAAGTGTTGCATTTATAACATACTCTATAGCAATGAATAACCTAAACCATTATACTAATATGTAGAAATGGGAATAGGTAAAGAAGAGTCGGCAAAAGTCGATACTAATGTTGAGCTACGCTCGCAGGACTTTGTTCATCTTCATAATCATACGCATTACAGTGTGCTTGATGGGATGACCAAGGTCGATGAGCTAATAACCAAAACTAAAGAGTTTGGTATGACTGCAGTGGCGATAACTGACCACGGAACAATGTCGGGCGTTCTAGATGTCTATAAGACCGCTAAAGCTTCTGGGGTTAAGCCGATACTCGGAATTGAAACATACCTAGCTAGTCGCAAGCATACAGATAAAGATCCACAATTTGATAAGACGAGATATCATCTTACCCTGTTGGCCATGAACAACCAGGGTTATAAAAATCTGATGATGCTTTCAACCATAGCAAACGTCCATGGTTATTATTACAAGCCAAGGATTGATCATGAACTAATGGAAAAATACTCAGAGGGAGTGATTTGCTTATCTGGTTGCGGAAGCAGTGAGATAGCTATGAGGTTGAGAAGTGATGATTATAAGGGCGCCATAGAATTAGCAAAATGGCATAAGTCGGTTTACGGAGATCGATTTTATCTTGAGATGCAAGATCACGGCCATCCGAAGTCACCCGCACCATTTAAAGACCAGACGGTGGTTAATAACGGCTTAGCTAAAATATCAAAAGAGCTAGATATACCGCTAGTAGTAACATGTGATGGTCACTATTTAAACTTCGAAGACAGACAGGCGCACGAGATACTGCTCTGCGTCGGCACTGGTTCTTACCTAAGTGACGAAAGAAGAATGTCGCTCAAAGATTTTGAACTGTATTTGACCGATCCCATAGACATTATTAATCGTTGGGGCTCGGAGTTTCCAGATGCTGTCCGAAATAGCCGCATAATTGCCGATAGATGCAATGTCGATATTACATTAGGCCAAATTCTGATTCCAGAGTTTCCAGTCCCCGAAAATGAAACTGAGAAAAGCTACCTAACGAAGCTTGTTTATAGAGGCGCACTGAATCGCTATCTAGGAATTATCGATCATGAATTATCGGTTGAAGATGCAAAAGCAAAATTACCAGCCGACGTTGTAGACCGACTTCTTTTTGAATTTGAAGTAATAGAGAAGATGCACTATAGCGGGTACTTCTTAATCGTCCAGGATTTTATCAACTGGGGAAAAAACAAGGGGATTGTCTTTGGGCCAGGACGTGGTTCGGCTGCTGGCTCAATAATTGCCTATTGTCTGAATATTACTGAAATTGACCCCTTGAAGTATGATTTACTTTTTGAGCGATTTTTAAATCCTGATCGTATTAGCATGCCTGATATTGATATCGACATCCAAGATGATCGTCGAGATGAAGTAGTTGAGTACTGCATTAATAAATATGGTGATGATCGCGTTGCAAATATCGTTACCTTTGGTACAATGGCCGCTCGAGGCGCCGTCCGAGATGTTGCCCGTGTGCTTGAGGTTCCATATTCTGAGGCAGATAGATTATCAAAAATGATTCCATCTTTGCTTCAAGGTCGACACATTCCGCTGACAAAATCGGTTAAAGAAGATCCCGATCTCAAAAAAGAATATGAAACGAATCCTCGCTCTAAAGAAATTATTGATTATGCAATGCGACTAGAGGGTACAATTCGGTCGCATGGGGTTCATGCCTGCGGAGTTGTGATTGCTCCAGACAAGCTTGTTAACTATTTACCTCTAGAAAGAGCCCAAAAAGGCGTGATTGCGACTCAATTTCCAATGGGCCAGGTAGAGGAAATTGGTCTGCTTAAAATGGACTTTTTAGGTCTGTCTAACTTATCAATTATCAATAACGCACTCAGAATTATCCGAAAAGTTTACAAACAGGAAATTAAAGTTAGCGATTTACCGCTTAATGATTCAAAGACGTATGAGCTATTTCAGCGAGGGGACACAACTGGAGTATTTCAGTTAGAGTCATCCGGAATGAAAAAATATCTCAAAGAGTTAGCTCCAACTGAATTTGAAGATATCGTAGCTATGGTCGCTCTATATCGACCAGGCCCGATGCAGTTTATAGATTCATTTATTAAAAGAAAACATGGCGAAGAGAAAATTACTTATCTGCATCCAAAGATGGAAGCTTCTTTATCAAATACTTACGGTATATTGGTTTATCAGGAGCAGTTTATGCAGATTTCAAAGGACCTAGCTGGCTTCACAGGAGGACAGGCCGATACATTGCGTAAAGCTGTCGGTAAAAAGAAATTAGATTTGATGGCAGAGATTAAGCCAATGTTAGTCGAAGGCGCTGTCAAAAACAGCGGTATGAAACGAGAGCTGGTGGAGTTGTTTTGGTCTCAGCTGGAAGAGTTCGCAAACTATTGCTTTAATAAATCTCACGCCGCTTGTTACGGGTTAATTGCATATTGGACGGCATATCTCAAAGCTCATTATCCGAGCGCTTTTATGGCTGCACTGATGACAAATGCTAAAGACGACACAGATAGGTTGGCACTTTTGATTGGAGAATGTAAACGAAGTGGCTTAGAAGTCCTAGCGCCAGATATTAATGAAAGCTTCGTCGAATTTGCTATCGTTCCTGGAACTGATAAAATACGTTTTGGCATGGCGGCTGTTAAGGGAGTGGGTGAGGCTATTGTAGAAGAAGTTTTGGAAGCCCGTAAAGATGGACCGTTTAAATCAATCGCAGATTTTGCTAAACGGATGGCTGGCACTAAATTTAATAAAAAAGCTTGGGATGCGTTAATTAAAACTGGAGCCTTTGATGAATTCGGCAGTAGAGACGATCTTCTAGCGAACCTTGAAAAAATTCAAAGCTATATGTCTAAAACAGCCAAAGACAAAGTCAGCGGCCAAGCAGATTTGTTCGGCGGATTGAGCGCTAGCGAGTCTGTTGAGCTAGACATAATACCAACCCAAACTCCTACCGGCGATCGAGAAAAGTTGCTTTGGGAGCGTGAGTTATTAGGTCTTTACATAAGCGCACATCCATTAGATAAGTATGAAAAATATATTTCTGAACAAACAGTTGAAATAGGCACAATTCTCAGCGCGCATGAGGGAAAACGCTTATCGATATGTGGTACCATAACTAGGACCAAGGAATTTATTACAAAGAAAAATGACAAGATGGCGTTCGTGGGTGTTGAAAATAAAACGGATAGCATGGACGTGATTATTTTCCCTAAATTATATGAAGATGTTAAAGATTTACTAGCCGTCGACAAGATAGTCTTAGTTGACGGTCGCGTCTCAGCAATTGATAAAAACGGGAATTTATCTGATCCAAAATTAATCGCTTCTACGATAACAGAGCTTGACGAAAACTTTATAAAAAGTTATCAGCCTACTTTTCGAAAAAAACGAACACCGAAGCCAAAGGCACTAGCGATTGAAAAACAAAAACCGGTTGAAATGGAAAAGAAAATTGTCTATAAGCCAGTTGCCGAAGAACCAAGCCTGGTCGAATCAAAGAAAATTCTATATGTTAAAATCGACAATCCAGAGGAGAGAAAGCATCTTGAGACGCTAAAAGATAAATGTCAAAGTTACCCTGGCGATATACCTGTAGTTTTAGTCCTGGGCAAAGGAAAATCCTCGGCGATTAAATTACCATTTAAAGTTTCAACTGAAAATAATTTAGTTAGAGAATTAGAAAATTATTTCAGTCCTGAATGTGTCAAATTAAAACAACAGACTATTTAGTTAATTCATAAATCGCGATACCTGCCGCAACACTAACGTTAAAAGATTCTTTTTGACCGCGCATAGGTATCTCAATAATTTTATCTGCCATTTCTAAAATGCTGTGGGAAATTCCATCAACTTCCTCTCCTAGGATTAAAACAATTTTTTGACTTGGAACGTACTTTCTTAGTTCTACACTACTTGGAGACTGTTCTAACGCGAGCAGCTCATAACCATTTCTCTTCATCTCCGCTAGGTAAGAATTCACATCGCTTATTTTGGACGTACTTAACATCTTTTCAGCTCCAAGGGCTGTTTTGTGTAGTTCTTTCTCAATTTTGGTAATTAAATGTGGTAATCTATTGTCGTTAATTATCTTAGGGTGGGGAGTGTAGCCAGAGAACACGATGTTCTTTATTCCGAAACCTTCAGCTGTTCGCATGATCGAGCCAACATTGTGGATAGAGCGGATATTGTGAAGTAAAATAATTATTTCGGGCATTAATCAAATTATAGCATGCTCTAAGTTTGATAAAGCGCTATAAAAAGCTTACGCTATTTGCTAAAATTAGAGCAATGGATGAAGAACTAATACAAAAAGAGAATCGCGACAAGGACGAATCGGCCACCCTCCAGCGGTCTTACATACTTGGACTAAAATATTTTGATCTTCGTCAGATAGAAGATTCTTCAGAACTTATCGACGGCGTCTTGACGATTGAGGAAATGCGTCAGAATTTAGCCATACCGCTTGTTTCGGCAAAAGACAGGGCACCGTATCAGATTGGTATTACGGCCAAGACCCCACAATCGTTTCAGAGTGAACTACGTAAACGGTTCGCAATCGATGGTCAGAGCGTTATTTTTCTACTGATTAGTGAGACCGGCTACCGCAAAATGATTCTGCGCTACGATCCGCCGAAGACAGTCACATATGATGATATTAAGATCGCTACCGACGGAGATAGTGAAACAGTCAGGCAAGTTTCCGATACCCTAAATAGCGTAACGGCGGATAAATTATTCGATTTTATCATCACTCAGGCTGAAAAACTTCAGGCAAGTGACATTCATATCGAGAATATGCGATCGAGCATAAGGATTCGGATGCGGGTAGACGGGGCCTTGCATAACGTTGCCATGATTGATAAAGATCGCTATAGAGTGTTAATTGGCGAATTGTCTAGCCGATCAGGCCTCTCGATGGCTTCTAATAAACCTCAATCTGGCAATGTTCAAATGGAGATAAATAGAGGCGGTAACCAATTTGTTTTGAACCTTCGGGTTGAAACAATCCCGACGCTATATGGGATGGATGCTGTGCTCAGGTTGTTCAATTTTGATGAGTCCTTGTTGAAGCTGGATTTGTTGGGCCTCGACAAGGAGTCGAAAGCCGAGATTGAAGATATAGTTAGTCATCCTAGGGGACTAGTTTTAATTGTCGGGCCAACTGGTTCGGGTAAATCAACAACATTGTATAGTATGCTTAATTCTTTAAATACTATTGATAAGAAAATTATTACGTTAGAGGATCCTATTGAATACAGTATTAGTGGGGCTTCTCAAATTCCAGTTCGGTCATCCGAAGGTGGCACCTTTGCAACCGGATTACGATCGATTTTACGTTTAGATCCTGATATTGTCATGGTCGGTGAGATTAGAGATGAAGATACTGCCAAAACTGCCATTCAGGCTTCGGTGACCGGACATCTCGTCCTATCTTCATTCCACGCTGATTCTGCAATTTCCGCTTTTGCTCGCTTAATCGATATGATTGGAGTTAACCCAATCTTTCTTTCATCGATTCGATTGATTATCTCTCAGCGCTTACTCAGAAAATTAGACCCGACCGCACGAGAGCATTACGCTCCAACTGAACAAGAGCGACAATGGGTCCTCGAACAGCTTAAGGACGTTCCAGATAAATACAAAAGCCACTTAATTCAAGACATGAAGCTTTACCGCGCTGTGCCAAATGAAAAGTCACCTTTTGGCTACAAAGGTCGTACAGTCGTGATGGAGTACTTGGTTGTTGATGATGAAATAAAGAATCACATTAGGCTTGATGGGAAAAATATTGATGTCAAAGAGATTGAAGCTATAGCTCAAGACAAAGGCATGATGACTTTAATGGAGAAAGCCGTGCTGATGGCGCTAGAGGGTAAGACGACAATTGAGGAAATCAATCGGGTACTTTAAAAATCAATAATCTGTGTTATAATATATCACTGATTAGTAAAAAACGTAAAGGTAAATATTAAATGAGTTTGGAACTTATTAAGAAAGTTAGTGCGGCCCAAAAAAAGACAGCCGTAGTTGACGTAAGAAGTGGTGACCGAGTAAAGGTTTACCAACGAATTAAAGAAGGAAGCAAAGAGAGAGTTCAGGTTTACGAAGGAGTTGTTATTCGAACTGATAATAAAAATTCCCAAACCTCTCGTATAACTGTGCGAAAGACAGCTTCGGGTGTTGGAGTAGAAAAGAGCTTTCTGCTGCATAGTCCGCTTGTTGAGAAGGTTGAAGTTGTTAAGCGCTCAAAAGTCCGTCGAAATTATTTGTCTTACTTGCGTGAGAGGACAGGAAAAGGCGAACGCCTAAAAAGCGTCACTTTTGACCGAGAAAAGGTAAATACCTTGCCTAAAGAAACTGTTGAAACAAAAGAATAATCACAAAAGATTTAATAATTATACCATCCCTAACGAGATGGTATAATTATTATATAAGGGGATAAATATGGATATGAAAAAAAATGATGATAAGGCGCGATTTATAATAGTTGGTTTGTTGTTGCTTGTGATGGGGATAATGATTGGAATTAGTTTAAACACGGCCGAGACGAATAAGTTGGGCGACGATAGCGAAGAGGCTTCAGCTTTTAGCGTCGATGATAGCGACTCAGTTATGAAAACGCTATCGTATGAAGAGACAAAGGCAATGTTGGACGATCGAGATCGCAGGCAGATGGTTTATGTTGGCTGTCGATATTGTAGCTTTTGCCAGCAGTTTGAGCCGATTATCGACGATTTTTTGGAATCAAAGCCTGAGCCTATGTCTAACCGTGAACGAATTGTGAAGTGGGAGGGTGGCTACAAGTGCTACGTTGATTCAGAACACGAAGATTACGATCTATATACTGAGCTCGAACGCCGTTTATTGACCGGCCCAACCGGAGAATTAACAGGCACGCCTCGATTCTTGTACGTCGAAGGTGGTGAAATTAAAGATGAGCTTAGCTCATCGGCTAGAACAGTTGACGGGTTACAGGCCTTTTTTGACAAAAATAATTATACAAAATAATGATATTAGGCATTGATGAGGTTGGTCGAGGCCCCTGGGCCGGCCCGCTAGTTGTAGGTGCTTGTATATTACCCGACAATTATCAAATCGATGGCTTGACTGACAGTAAGCTTTTGTCGAAGAAAAAGAGAGAGAGGCTATCAGAGCTGATAATGGCTCAAGCCATCGGCTACGGTTTGGGATGGGTGAGTGCAAAGGAAATTGATGAAGTCGGTTTGTCTAAAAGTCTGACCTTGGCTACGAAGAGGGCCTTATCTAACATCACCGCGCCTTACGATAAAATTATTATTGATGGAATCTTTGATTTTCTAGGCGACCCAAGAGTTAGCGTGTTAAAACAAGCTGATAAAATTGTTCCTGCGGTAAGCGCGGCATCGATTATAGCAAAAGTTGCTCGGGATAATTATATGATAGAAGCGGCAGAGTTATATCCTAGCTATGGATTTGAGAATCATGTAGGCTATGGGACGGCAAAGCATATCGAGGCAATCAAGAAATTTGGTGCTTGTAAAGAGCATCGTTTATCTTTTAAGCCTTTAATTAAGTATAAAACTGAGCCGTCTATAATTTCTGTAGGTTCAATGGGCGAGAACTATGTTGCAAAAGTTCTAGAGGATAGGAATTTTGAAATTCTATCAAAAAACTGGAAAACAAAGATATTCGAAGTTGATATTGTAGCTAGAAAAGAGGGGTCGATTTATTTGGTAGAGGTCAAAACTCGCAAGAACAATGATTTTGGAGGGGGGACAGCGGCTATCGATTCTCGAAAACTGAAAAAATTAAGGCTTGCGGCAAAAGCAATCGAACAAAAATATCCAAAAAGTGATATAAGAATTCTTGCCGCGATTGTTGAATACAAAAGAGACGAGTTTCGTCTGACTGATCTTATTGATGTAGTCAGCTAGCCGATGAATCGCTCGAGGCGATTGATAACAGTAGTGCGATTATTATTATACAAGCTATTACTCTTGTGAATCGATTCAATGCCTACTTGAATCGACCTTTTGATGGCCATGTCGTCGATGTAATCATCGAAGAAATTTGAAAACTCTCTAATGTCCTTATCAGTATAAAAAGCACTAGCCGTATATCTGACAAAATCATCATACTGTTTGTTTTCTGAAAATTGTATGCGCAGATTATCGAAGTTTTTCTTTAGCCAGCGCCATGTTTGATCTTTAGCGTCTGGATTTCGTAGTAAATATGCGTACCAGAAACCTAAATCTTGAGGCTTAATAAGCTTAGAGTCGTTAAATTTGTTAATTATGTCCGTTATCCCTTCATAATTTCTGATTGCAGTCAGGCCATTTTGAATGTCGCTAATTATCTCTGGGTCGGCAGTCTGACGGTAAGAAATTAGCAAATCGGTTAACAGTTTTGGCGAATAGCCATGCTTCACTTTTGCTGCAATAACTACCGCTCTGATCTGAGGGTCAATTTTACTTAAATTTTCAACTCCATGTTTATCAAATATGGAAATTATTTGTTTGATTACCTCTTGATCATCGGCATAGGCTAACAGGCTAAGTATTAGCGGTCGTAATTTAGTTTGGTTTTGAGTATCACTTGGCATTTTAGCCCAGCCTAGCTCGTCAAATATTGGTCTAGCTAGCCATTTTATTAGATTTTTTAAATTTACTTCAGCCTTAGTGCCCCTAACGAAAAACTTTAAATTTGAAATAGTTCGCGCTATTGCTTGCCAAATTAGTTCACTGCGCTCATTTTTTAGTGAGATTAGGTTATCGACCAATCCACTGCTACTTATGATTTGATTATCAGCTAGCAGCAGTTCGTCTTGAAGGAAATTTAACTTGTCTAATTTCGCTAGCTCTGCGTTTTGGATAGCCTCTAAGATAGACTGTTTAAGTTTAGGGTCATAGTTTGAAACAAAATAACTTTTTGGTCCAGGATTTAATATGTTGAAACTGTCTTTTTTAACCACAATTTGTTTATTCTCTAAAATAACTGGTCTATCTGTTGTGATTGGTATCTGCCAAATCGTATTAGAGCCGTAGCCAAATTGACTTTGACTAATGGAAACGCTTGCAGTCCCTCTCATAGTGGCTGTCAAGATTGGGTATCCGGGCTTGGTCAGCCAGTTTTTCATAAAACCAGATATGTCTTTATTGGTGACGTTATCAAAAATTGTCAGAAATTGTTTGCTTGATGGATTTGAGTACGCAAATTTTATTAGATATTCATTTAAAGCCTCTTTAAAATCCTTTTCGCCGATATAATTTTTGAGCTGGAGCATTAACGCGGCCCCTTTTGCATAGACAATCGCTCCGTCAAAGACAGAAGAAATTTCATCTGGGTGGTTAATCTTTGTCCAAACAGGTTGAACTCCTTTGATGCTATCTCTATTTTTGGCGTATTGATATTCTCCGATGATAAAATCATCCCAAATCTCATAGCTTGGCTTTATCCCGTCGAGACACATATATTGCATCAGCGTCGCTAAACTTTCATTTAGCCACAGCTCACCCCACCATTTCATAGTAACTAAATTACCGAACCACATATGAGCAAGCTCATGAACTATCGTTGATGCAATAGATTGCTTAGTATTGATTGAAGCGTTTGTCGTGGCAATAAGCATCGATTCTCGGTATGTGACTAAGCCCCAATTTTCCATAGCGCCGGCGGCAAAATCTGGGATAGCAATGTGATCACACTTTTGAAGTGGATAGGCTATGCCTAGATATTCTTCATACCAATCAATAGCTTCAGTTGCAATCTCCAGAGCAAATTTCAAAGACGATGCAGCATGAGCTTTAGTGCTGTAGACTCTAGACAATTTGCCACTCTTTGTTTTTGCTTCGATGTACTGCAAATCACCGATCACAAAGCCAAGCAGATAGGGGCTCATTATTGGAGTTGGTTCGAATGCAGTAATTAAACGCTTGTTAATAGTACGTTTTGAAGCGACTGGAGTGTTTGATAGAGCTACAAGATCAGTCTCGGTAATAAGTTTCAGAACAAACTCTGCTTTAGCAAGTGGCTCATCAACGCAGGGAAAAACTTCTCGGGCATAGTGACTTTCAAATTGTGTCGATAAGATATCGTACTCTCGATCGTCGATATTATAATAAGATGGATAAAGACCGGTCATTTGATCAGTTATTTTGCCAGAGTAGTTAATCTCAACCCTAACTCTACCTGGTTCGCAAGGAATTTCTAAGATGTTATTTTCATACTTATGCGTAACAATAGTGTCGTCTAGTGTCACACTTTCGATGTTTAAGTAGTTTGCGTGAAGTTTAATAATTTCGGAAGTCGCGTCGCCAGTTATTAAAACCGTTCCAGTAAAAATCTTATGATCTGGAGAAATGTCAATCTTTAATTCGTATCTGTTGGGCTTAAAGCAATCGAATAAATGTTCTAGTTTTGTCATATTAAACTATTATATCAGTTTGAAAAACTTAGCATAAGAGTTTAAGATTAGATTAATGAATAAGTATCGTGTGCGACGGCATAGATTTTGGGCTGTACTATGTTTGCTTAGTTTTGTCGGCTTACTGATGGCAAACCCAACTCCACAAGGTTTAGAAAAATTGGGCGATATGTGGTCTGATTATTTGAAATATGATTTGGGATTTAGCGGAGATTATAAGCCTGACTTTGATAATTTAGAGCTGCTTGATAAGCTTGCCGTAAAAGGTCGAGCTCCAAAAACTGGTTATGATCGAAAACTATTCAGCGACGGCTGGGATAATATCGGCGGCTGTTCTATGCGTAATTTAATCTTGCAGCGTGATTTATCGGATCTAATTGTGAGCGATTCATGTAAAGTCTTAAGGGGAAGACTGCTCGATCCATATACCAATGAAATAATTTTATTCCGTTATGGTGCAACGACTAGCGATGAAGTGCAGATTGATCACGTTGTTGCTGTCAGTGATGCCTGGCAAAAAGGCGCTCAAAGCTTAACCTATGAGGAGCGTCATTTATTTTACAACGATCCACTTAATCTACTGGCCGTTGGCAAAGCTCCCAACCAAGAGAAGGGCGATCAAGACGCAGCAAGCTGGTTGCCTCCAAATAAGAAATTTCGATGTGACTATGTCGGTCGACAAGTTCAAGTTAAAGCAAAATATAAGCTTTGGGTGACAGAGGCTGAGAAGGAGATTATTAAGCGCGAGTTAGAACGTTGCCAAGACTAGCGTTAGCTAATGAACTCAGCTCGAATAATATTGTTTTCATTAATTTCATCAGGATTTTTGTCTATCAAAGAGCTAAGCTCATTTAGTAGCTCTTTTTCATTGATCTCGAGCCCGATGAACACTAAAACCGTTTTTGGATTTTCATTTTTGTTCCATTTAACTAATTTAAGTTCATGAGAACGGTTCACAATCTGAAGCAGTAATTTTTGACCGTCAGCTTTTTGGCCGAAATTTATCCAGCCTTTGACGCGATATACTGAACTAGGGAAGTTGTTAAGAAAGTTTGTAGTTTGAATTGGATCTAGCGGTTTACTTTCACGAAAAGTTACTTGATGGTAATGCTCGTGTTTGTCTGATGCTTTGTGTGAATGATTTGACTCAGTTTGGCCAAGCTTAAGCTGCTCAAATTTATTTTTCTCTGCATCGATTACTAAGCGAGGATCAAATATGGCGTGGTCGGTTTTAATAATAAAAACCTTTGAGTTTAACTCACGAATGATATTTTCAATCTGGACGATTTCTTCTGGATTCATCAGATCAATTTTGTTTAAGATTATGATTTTTGCTACGCTAATTCCGTTTGATGCGATAAATGAATTATGTTTGTAAAACTCACTAAAATTTGCACCATCAATTACATAGATAGAATCCCTAAGATAGACACATTCATTTTGGCTAGATGAGACAAGTGAAATCATCTGACTGGGATCAGCGATTCCACTAGCTTCAACCAATATCAAGTCTAAATCAGTGTCTTGATCAACAATTTTGTTGATTGAATCGTCAAGCTCATTTGAAAGTGAGCAGCATAAACAACCATTTGACAATGCAACTAACTCGTCAGCTCGTTTGTCGATTAGCATGGCATCAATGTTTAACTCACCAAAATCATTGACGATTACTCCGATTTTTAGCCCCGAAGGGTAAGTTAGTAGGTTATTTATCAGTGAAGTTTTGCCAGAACCTAAGTGACCAGCCACAATTATGATTGGGATTTTTGACTGTTTCATTAGAACATATTGACCACAGGGATAACAATTGGCGCATGGTGAGTAACGTCAAACAATATATGCGCTACGTCATCTTTTATCTCATCTTTGAAGCGTTTCAAATCTTCATCGTTAGATATTTTGGTTCTATCAGATTTTATCTTTAGGTAATGTCTGACGCGGCTCATTAGCTCTTCGTTATCTTTGAGGTAGATAAATGCTCTTGAGATAATGTCAGGGGTCTTGGCTAATCGGCCGGTTTTCTTACTTATCATTAAGACGACAATCACTATTCCTTGAGTAGATATGTGTAGTCGGTCTTTGACTACCGCTTCGTGGACTATGTTATCGTTGTCGTCGAACATGATACTGCCGACATGGAAACGGCCGTTTTTACGGATAGTTCTATCTGGGAGAAGTTCTACGATGTCACCATTGTCAGATACTAAAATGTTTTTTCGATCGATGCCGATGATTTTATTTGCCATTTCGGCATTGTGTTGCAACATATAGAAATGTCCGTGAATAGGCATATAATTCCGTGGGTTTAGAGTTTTAACGTAGACGACGTGGTCTTCGTAATAAGCATGTCCCGATAAATGAATAAGGCCAATTCCATGAAGATGTGATCGTCCGTTCTGGATAACTTCTGCTCCTTCGCGGAGTAGACCGTCTACCGTATTGACAACATTTGGTTCATTACCTGGGATAGGATTAGAGCTAAATAGAATGACATCCGTTCCTTTTATCTTTATATGTCGATGCGCGCCGGAAACCATCCGATTAAGTACGGCATTTAGTTCACCTTGGCTACCAGTACAGATGATCGTGACTTTACCATCAGGAATTTTGACAGCTTCTTCAATTTTGATAACAGTGTCTTTGGGAATCTTAATTTCCTTTGCTCGAAATGCAACTTCGACGTTGTTAATCATGCTATAACCAGAGAAAGCAACTTTTCGGCCATGTTCCTTCGCTTCATTCATAATGAACTGCATTCGGTAAATCTGGCTTGAGAAACAGCTCAAAATAATTCTACTGTTCGGGAATTTATCCATTACTTCGCCGATATTGTCACCGATTTCTGGTTCGGTCGTTGGATGAGTTCCTGGGGTATCGACGTTTGTAGATTCGTTTAGAAGTAGATCTATGCCTTCTTTTTGTGAAATTTCTAAGAGTCGCGGCATGTCGAAAGGTCTGCCAATAGGATCACGTTCGAATCGCCAGTCTCCGGAATGTACGATTACGCCGTTTGGGGTTCTAAAAACTATCGCTACTGCGCCAGGTATCGAGTGGAGAACATGCACAAATTCAAATGAAATATTTTCACTTATAGCTATTTGTTCATGTAGCTCTGGATCGATGATTCGATAGTCTCCCTCATAAGGCTCCGTAAGCTCTTCCATTTGCCTTTTTATCATCCCAATTGTAAATGCAGTTCCATAAATAGGCACTTTAGGTAATTTTGGTAAAATTTGTTTACAAGCTCCAATATGGTCTAAGTGCGCATGGGTGAATAGCAAGGCCTTCAGCTTGTGGATATTTTGTTCGACATAAGTCATGTCTGGAATCATGTAATTGACACCGGGGTAGTTTTCGTTAGGGAAAATTGAACCCATGTCTACCAAGACTAAGTCGCTTCGATATTCGACGCCAGTCATGTTTTTACCGATTCCTATTTCGGCATAGCCGCCGATTGGCAATATGCGAACGGCGTCAGGATTGTAACGGGATTTTTTTAGAGTTCCAAGAGTAACTTGTTCTCCAGAGTTGCCATTAAAGATTGATTTGTTCACTGGGTTCTCAACAATGTGCTGAGACGCTCTTTGGACGACATCACTCGCGACCATTCGTTGGGCGCGCAATACTTCGCCTCTACGAGTGCTCGTAGCGACTTGAATTTTAGGCTGTTGGACTCTAGTGTCGTGTTGGCCGTTCTTTGGTTGATTATTCGATTGCCGATTAGGTTTTTTTGCATACCTAATTTGGTTTGAACTATTTTTTTGATTATTCATTAACATTTCCTATTTAGTTAAATTGATTTATTAATTTTTAAATTTAATTTTAAAAACAAAATTAATAATTTAACGATGAAGATGGCCCAAACTTTTATGTCATTATAGCAAGACTACGGACATTTGTAAATAGGCTTATGCAAAATTTACTTTACATTTTAGCCAGATAGTGGTATAATTGCATAATCTAGTACGTTAGAATATGGGAGGTAACATATATGGATAGCCAATTGTTAGGCCGGATCAAGGTCCAGTTGCTACTGCATATGCAGGGAGAGTTCTCACTACAGGAAGCTATCGATGAGCTGAAGGAATTTACTCCATCCGATATTGCCAGTGTAATAAAGGCCATATCAGGCTCAAATGGAATCCTTAAGAAAGCTCGTCATGATAGGTACTTATTTCCGGAATATGAA
>CAZHYM010000001.1:37249-45346 GCA_964536785.1 uncultured Candidatus Saccharibacteria bacterium
AAAGGGCGGATTTTTTAAAGCAAATTTCATAGAAAGGAATAAAAATGGAAGAATTAAATTTAAAACAATTATTAACGCTCGTGGGCGCAATCGCAGAAGAAAAAAACTTATCTGAAGAAAAAGTCTTGGAAATTATAGAGCAAGCTATTGCTGCTGCTTGGCGAAGAGATAATGGCGATCGAGAACAAATTGTCAGGGCAGAATTAAACACAATTACCGGAGAAGCTGATATTTACGTTGTCCGTGAAGTTGTCGAAGAACCAGAAAATGACATAAACCAAATTAGCTTAGAAGAAGCAAAAAAACTTAAGGATGAGATTGAGATTGGTGGAACAATCGAAGAGCATCACAAAGTTTCAAGTTTTGGACGAGTTGCTGCACAAACTGCTAAACAAGTCGTAATTCAAAGACTCAAAGAAGCTGAAAAGGAAATCATGATCGCTGAATATGAAGATCGTGCCGGCGAAATACTAAATGGGTCAGTTCAGAGAATGGACCGTGGAACGGTATACGTCGATCTAGGCAAAGGCGTTGGGATAATTCCAAAACGAGAACAGATTCCGGGTGAGTATTACAGCGCTGGAAGTCGTATAAAAGTATTGATTAAAGAAATCGATCGAGGCATCCGTGGAGCTCAGTTAATTTTGAGCCGTGCTGATAATAAATTTATTGAAGAGCTATTCCGCAATGAAGTCCCTGAGATGGAAAATGGGGCAGTGGAAATAAAGTCCATTGCTCGTGAGCCAGGAGTGCGTAGCAAGATTGCTGTCGCATCTAATGTGCCAGGAGTTGACCCGGTTGGAACTCTGGTGGGAGGACGAGGCATCCGCATTCAAGCTGTTTCGCAAGAAATTGGCGATAGAGAGAAAATCGATGTAATTAATTATAGCGATAGTCCAACAGAATTGATTTACAACGCTTTAAATCCAGCAGAAATCGTCAAAGTTGAAATTGACGAACCTACTAAACGCGCTCGAGCTTTCGTTACGCCTGAACAGCAATCTATTGCTATCGGTCGGTCTGGTCAAAACGTTCGGTTAGCAAGCTTGCTAACTGGATATGAAATTGATATTGTGCCAATCACTAGTACTGACAAGCCAAAGAAGCACAAAAATATCGAAGATAGCCTGCTAAATGCTTTATCCGAAGAAACAGAAGAATAATTTAGTATATAATTAATTCATGAAACCGATTGTCAAAAAACGATCTAAATTGGCCTGGTTGCCGATAATTATGATGTTGTTGACGGTCGGTTTTCTTTATTGGCAAAAGCAATATCCATACTACCTTATTGATTACATTAGAATTTCACAGTTTGAGCCTACGAGTGACGTAAGAAATTTGATATACGAATTAAATTTGACTCCTAAGGCTGAGCGAGTATTTTTAGCATCTCAGCCTGAGGTAAACGAACCTCAAGAATTTAATCAAAATTGTCAGAGGCAAGAGCCAAATGTGTCGATTTTGGGGTGCTACACGATGGGAAGGATTTTTATATTCGACGTAACTAATGAGGAACTAGAGGGAGTTACCCAAGTCACCGCAGCGCACGAGCTACTTCATGCGATTTATGAACGACTTTCGGATAAAGAGCGTGAGTCCGTCGATAGTTTATTGCAGGAAGCGTATAGCCAAATAGATAACACTGAGCTAAAAAATCGCATGGATTATTACGCTAGAACCGAGCCAGGTGAGGCAAATAATGAGTTGCATGCTATTATCGCCACCGAGGTTCTAGATATTAGTGGTGAGCTTGAGCAATATTATTCAAAATATTTTAACAATAGGAAACAAATAGCAGATCTTTACAGAGGCTATAATAGTAAGTTCATAGCGTTATACGAAGAGGCTGAGCGAATAAAAGTACAAGTTGAGGAGTTGGAAGCTCAGCTAGTCAATCGACAGGCTCAGTTTGAAACTGATTTTGCGTCTTTAAATACAAGCATTGAACAATTTAATGAAAGAGCTAATTCGGGTTATTTTGCTTCAGAATACCAGTTTAGCGTTGCAAGAAACCAGTTATTGTCAAAAGTAAGATCTCTTGAATCCGAGCGATTAGCGATAAATAATGAAGTCGCTCGCTACAACCAATTAATTGAAGAATATAATCAAAATGCATCAAGGACTCAAGAGCTACAGTCAGGCATGGATTCCTTAGCTTCTGAGGTTAAACTGTAATGCCAAAACCAAAAACTCTATTTGTCTGTCAAAATTGTGGCGCCAAGCATAGCCGTTGGTCGGGCAGGTGCGATAGCTGTGGCGAGTGGAATACGCTAGTTGAAGAAATTATTGAATCAGATTCAAAAACAGCCATAGCAAAAAGCAAAGCAAAGGCTAAAGTCTTAAAAATAGAGCCCCTAGCTGTCAGACACTCAAAAGACGAAATTAAGCGGATTTTGAGCGGGTTTTTAGAACTAGATTACGTCCTAGGCGGTGGTTTTCTTCCGGGCGGGGTAGTGCTGATTGCTGGTCAACCCGGAGTCGGCAAAAGTACTTTATTGATGCAACTTTCTAAGCATATCGCAAAAGACAAGAGTGTTCTATACGTTTCAGGCGAGGAATCTTTTGACCAAGTTGCAGGCCGAGCCATGAGGCTTTCCAGCGATAACCCCGATAACTTATCGTTTGCTTCGTCTATAAATGCTGGTGACATATCGGCTACGATTGAAACGGGTAAATTTAACTTTGTAGTAGTTGATTCTATTCAGACGATGCAACTTGACGAGATTACTTCTGCCCCTGGCTCAGTTAGTCAAATCACAAATTCGGCAAATATATTGATTAGATCAGCCAAGAATTCGAATACGGCACTGGTAATCGTTGGGCACGTCACTAAAGAAGGAAGTATCGCAGGTCCAAAGATACTGGAGCATTTAGTAGACGTCGTACTTCAATTCGAAGGTGACCAATATGGTTATTTTAAAACCATCAGAGCTTCAAAGAACCGATACGGTTCAACTAACGAGGTCGCTATAATGGAAATGGATGAAACTGGCTTAAAAGTAGTTAAAAATCCATCTGAGCAGCTGCTGAAAGAACGGACCAATGAAGATGGCTCTGTCATATTGGCTACTATGGAAGGGAATAGACCTCTGCTTGTAGAAATTCAAGCCTTGGTCAATACTACAAATTTCGGCTATCCTAAGCGTACCGCGTCTGGCTTCGATGTGAATCGATTAAACTTACTAGTTGCCGTGCTGGAGCGAAGAACCAAGCTCAGATTGTCAGACAAAGATATATATGTTAATGTGGTTGGAGGCTTAAAATTAAACGATTCGGCTGCTGACTTGGCAGTCGCAATAGCAATAGCTTCGAATACAACTGGGCGCAAGATAAGCCAGGACAAAGTAGTATTTGGGGAAATAGGTCTAGGTGGCGAGATAAGAAGTGCGCGTTCGACAGCTCAAAGAGTTAAGGAAGCCGAGAAACTTGGATTTACATCAGCTATTGGGCCAAGAGGCGAGACAAAAAACAATTTCATCGAAGATGTGAAAGACCTTCGCCAGGTATTGATTAAATACTTGGATAAATAAATATGCAAATAAACGAAATTATTACATTTTTGATGCTAATGGCGGCAATAACTATGCTAGCTAGCATCAAGCACGATATTAAATTAATGCCAAAAAGAGTCACGGCTGGTCGCAGGAAAGTCCTAGTCGACACATCAGTTTTAATTGACGGCAGAATTCTTAGCCTGTGCAAGACTGGTTTCATAGGCGATGAACTTATGATTACTAAGAGTGTCATTGGGGAGTTGCAGCTTCTAGCTGATTCAAGCGACGGAGAGAAAAGATCTCGTGCTCGTTATGGCCTAGATGTAGTGACTGAATTACAAGCCTTAGAGAATGTTGAAATAAATATTTATCAAGACGAACAGCGTACTCCAGAAGGAGTTGATAATCGTTTAGTGTCGCTAGCAAAAGCAAACGGCTTTATGTTGCTAACTGGAGATTATAATCTTAACAAAGTCGCTACTATCGAAGGCATTCAAGTTTTAAATATCAATGAACTAGTTCAGAGCGTTAGGATGCAAGTACTTCCGGGTGAGAAAATATCGCTTAAATTGACTCAACCTGGACAGTCTCCCGATCAAGCCGTTGGCTACTTAGAGGACGGAACAATGGTAGTTGTGTCTAATGCCAAGAAACATGTTGGAAAAGTAATTGAAGTGGAGATAACGCGTTCCATCCAGACTGATGCTGGCAAAATGCTCTTTGCTGAAACTAAAAATCACACTAACCAGCCGTCAAAAAATCAGCATAGAAATACCAGCAAACCTGAGCAAAGAAGCGCTGTCAAGCCAGAGCCGAAGAAACGCTTTAATCGCAATCGCCGATCAGTTAATAACCAACAGCAAAATCGATAACGCGATCTAATCTTTTATTCGGTCTCGAGGAAAAATAGAGACCGAAACTAATTTAGGTCCATCGAAGGTTTTTGAGTCCTTGTAGAAAACTTTGTCCAATAGTTCAACCGATATTGGCTGTTCATCTTTGGTAAATTTATGACTTAGGGTTACCTTACCGCTTGCTGCAGAGCCGGAGAAGATACTTGCGCCGTCGACAGATACATTTACGGTATCTAGAGGGTGCGTTCCGGCATTTAAGTCTATCTCAATTAGATAAGTATTATCTTGAGTCTTTGTTAGCTTTAAGTTTCTAACTGAAGGTTTAACATCTGAGCATTTGTGAACATCATCATCAGCGTTTAGATCATAACCATCAACCGAATATAGAGTTTCTTTCTGGGTTACTGGATCAATGATTTTATACACATTAGCGCTTATTCGAGCATCAGCTGGCGTACACTCGGTAGCTTTTTTCTTTGAAACTTTATCAACATCAATTTTGGTAGCTTTGTAATTGTCTTGTTGGAACCAAGATGGCCAGATGTCGTTTTTACCCATGATTGTCATGCGCTTGATTCCGTCTGGTTGGCTAACCTTATCTCCGGATTTCCATTTACCTTGTTTAGCATAAACTTGAGTGTGAACATTTAACATGTAATCATGCATAACTCTTCTGACGGGGCTGTTGTCGCTTGATGACATTGGAGCTCCATCGTGATTTCCACTCCAGACGCCTGTCGCGATTTTTGATGAATATGACATCATCCATGAATCTTTAGCTTGGCCACGACCGTTTTCTGTTGTACCGGTTTTAGAAGCTGTCCAAACTCCAGGAATGTTGAAGCCAAATCCGTAAGCTTGAGCGCCGAATGTTAAGGATCGAGCTTGTGGGTCGGCCAAAATGTCGCTAATCATGAATGCTACCTGAGGATCAACGGCTTGCTTTGGTTTTTCATCCTTCCAGACCATAAGCTGGTCTCCAGATGAATTTTTAACCTCTAAGATATATGAAATTGGCTTATACGCACCACCTCGGGCAAAGGATGCGTATGTATTTGTGTGCTCAACTTGTCTAAGTGTGCAGCCACCACCTATCGCAGAAGATAAGTATGGAGTTGTGCCCTGACAGTATGAAACGTCACCCAGGTCTCGCGCCACTTGCACTGCCTTTTCCGGTCCAACAATATACATTGCTTTAACTGCGGGTCTGTTAAGGGAAGATCCTAACGATTGTCTTATAGTTACATTTCCATAAGTGCCCCTCGTGAAGTTTTGAAGTGTACAGTTTGACGTATTCCCACTACAGTAAATACTGTCGATGTTCTCATCTTTGAGTATAGAACCCGGTCCGTAATTAAGACCTTCTCTTTGCATGAATAAAGGAGCGAAATCTACGACAGGTTTGATGCTAGAACCGGGTTCTAGCAGAGAAGTTGAAGCATTTCTTTGACCATAGACATCTTTTGCGAAATCTACACTACCCACCATTGCAATAACTTGTCCAGTCTCAACATCAACCGAGCTCATTGCAATATTATCTGCACCTGTATACGGTATTAGTTTTGCTCCAGCGGCTACGGCCGCTTCGGCATAATTCTGCGCCTCCAAATCCAGCGTAGTTGTGATTGATAATCCACCAGCTCGGACGGTTTTTACACCAAATTTCTTTTCCAGTTGCTCTCTGGCTTCGAGAACGAAATGAGGAGCTTTTATATTATCTAATCCATCGGTTTCAGGTTTAATCGTGTCTAAAATAGCGACTTTCTTTGCTTCATCAGCCTCAGCTTTGGTGATGGCTTTAATCTCAACCATATCGTCTAGGACTTTATGTTGTCTTTTGATTAGATACTGATTGCCATCGGAATAATAAGGGTTATAAAGATAGGGTTGATTAGGAATAGCTGCAAGTAGGGCTGATTCAGCTAAGCTCAAGTCTTTGGCGGTTTTGCCAAAATAAGTTTGAGCGCCTGACTCAACACCGTTTCTTCTCCCGCCGTAAGGAGATTCATTGAGGTACATTGTCAAAATCTGGTCTTTATCGTAAAGGCGTTCAATTTCGGTAGCTAATATAACTTCTTTTATTTTTCGGGGAATCCCGTCAAGACCACGTTTTTGTGCTTCGTCCATAAAGAATACTTGCTTGACTAGCTGCTGAGTTAGGGTTGAGCCACCCTGGGTTGTTGTGCCTCCTCTTAAGTTATTTACTAGCGCCCGTAAAATACCCGAGAAGCTGACTCCACTATGGCTATAGAAATCTTTATCTTCAATCGCGATCGTAGCTTTTTTCATATAATCATTAATATTTTCGCTATCCACCACTAATTTGTAGTCGCCATCGCCTTTGTCATCCCAGAGCAATTTGCCGTTTCTATCGTAGTATTTGTTTACGGTGCTATGAACTCGTCGGGAAACTTCACTAGGCTGAATCTCGTCAATATCTTTTCTAAAGTATAGGAAAGTCATAAGGCCAATAACTAGCATTGAAGCCGAGAAAATTGCAAAGTACTTGCCAACCGTTTTCAAGCCTTCTTTAGAGAACAACCAGCTAAAAAAATGTTTTGGGTTCAAGCGATAAATAAACCTTTTTATTGGATTTTTTGGCAAGGTAGCAAGATACTTTGCTCGCTTACGCATACTGGCATCTTTTTTAGACTGTCGTGAATTCACCAAGTTTGAGTATAGATTTAATTTATTTGGTTTTTTAGTCCCCACAATTTACCCTCTAGATTTATTATATTTTCTTAAAATAACTCATTAATTATACCATTTTTCCCAAAGCAATACGATTTTGTTATACTAATGATAGATAATAAGGAGATAAAATGAAACTTTCAGAAGAACTAACCTGGCGAGGCTTTATTAACCAAACAACTTTTAAGAATATATCAGAGATAGATAAACCTGGAGTTAAATTTTATTGGGGCGTAGACCCTAGCGCAAATAGCATGACTATTGGTAACCTTGCTGCTGCGATGCTTGCCCGGCATCTAATTGATGCTGGTCATGAAGCGACTTTGTTGGTTGGTGGAGCAACCGGTCGCATAGGCGATCCGGATGGAAAAGCTGATGAGAGAAATCTAAAAGATGAAGAAACTATTGAAAACAACGTTCGAGGCATAACTGGTCAATACAAGAAAATATTCGCCGGTAAAGATTTTCGAATCGTAAATAACTATGATTGGTTCAAAGACATGAATTATATTAATTTCTTACGCATCGTCGGCAAAAATGTGCCGATGTCGCAGATGCTTGGCCGAGATTTTATTAAAAAACGACTTGGCGAGGAAGGTTCCGGTATCTCCTATGCCGAATTTTCATACTCGTTGATTCAAGGCTATGATTTTTTGTATCAGTATCAAAATTACGGTACTAATTTACAAATTTGCGGTGCCGACCAGTGGGGTAATTCAGTTACCGGAGTTGATTTAATTCGAAGAATCGAAGGCGGCGAGGCAAATGTTTTATCAATGCCTTTAATTATCAACAAAGCCACTGGTAAGAAATTTGGAAAGTCCGAGGATGGAGCCGTGTGGCTAGATCCTGAGCAAACGAGCCCTTATAAATTCTATCAATTTTGGCTGAACGCGGATGACGAAGGAGTTATTGATTACATGAAGATATATACTCTTTTGTCGAGAGAAGAAATTGAAGCCATAGCCGATAAACAAAAACAAAATCCTGGCGCAAGATTAGCTCAGAAAGTTTTGGCTGACGAAGCGACCAAGTTAGTTCATGGCGAGCGACGC
>CAZHYM010000001.1:45446-53628 GCA_964536785.1 uncultured Candidatus Saccharibacteria bacterium
CGTTACTATCGATACCAAAACGGATCATGGAAGCTAGAGTACGCCGAAGACTTATCGCTTGAGCAAAAAAGCCAAATAAGGCTGGCGCTCGAATCATCTGCCAAAGAAATTGGACTCTGGGAAGAAAAGCCTTATGGCGAAATTATCGAGGATAGACTAAGCCAGATTACTTATTCTGCTTTAGGCCAGCAAGCTCCAGCTGAGCTAAAATACCGATGGGCCAAAGAGCATGAAGCTGACAAGCAAATTTTGCGTCAAAAAATTGCGGATAAATTGCCTGATTTAGAAGTTAGATTAGGCGGAACTACGAGCGTAGACGTAACGCGTCCAGGTATTGATAAATCCTATGGGATGAAAAAACTAATGGCTGCTCTCGGCATCGCTAAAGATGAAATCCTATTTTTTGGAGATAAATTGATGGAAGGTGGTAATGACTACCCCGTCAAGGCAATGGGGATTGATTCAATCGCTGTTGAAGGCTGGGAAACTACTGCCTATGCGCTCGAAGGAATATTGGGCGTGACTGAATAAGATGAGCATGTACACATCTCAGTCGCTTGAATCAGTCAAAGGAGTGGGGGCGGTTTCACTTGAAAAATTACGTAAGGCAGGGATCGAGTCAAAGTTTGATTTAATTAATTTCTTTCCGCGAGACTATCAATCAGTTAATTACATGGCCAATATTAATCAGGTTAGGCCCGGTCAAATTACGATTAAGGCCAAAGCCAAAAATATTAAATTGAAGCAAACAAATCGAGTTACAACTATATTAAGTGCTGAATTATATGACGATACTGGAGCGATCCTAGGTGTTTGGTTTAACCAGCCTTATCGTGCGAATCAATTAAAATCAGGTCAATTTTATTTTTCGGGACGTTTTGAGTTTGCGCGTGGACGATACCAATTAACTAATCCAAGCGTTCAGATGGTCTCGCGCGAAAATGAGGAGCTATCAAGCGATCACATCAGACCAATCTACTCTCAAGTAAGAGGGCTTAAATCTAGTTTTTTTGATAAAGTAATTGACAACCTCAAGCCAGACATCTTAACTCTAAATGAATCTATGCCTCAGGTCGTAATTGATGAATTAGAGTTGATGTCACGGAGTGATAGCCTGTATCAACTTCATTTTCCAACTAAGCTTGATCTCATTTATAAAGCCAAATGGCGCGAGCAAGTTGAAGAATATTTTATTGCAGGCTTAGCAAGTGCTATAAATGGATTAAAGCAAAACAAGCAGCTGTCTGAATCTATAGAAGCTGACATCGAAATTATTAAGAAATTCGTAGATAAATTGCCGTTTAGACTAACCGATGATCAGAGAAAAGCCATCTGGAAGATAATTCAGAAGCTCAGCAATAAACACCCAATGAACTTGTTGCTCCAAGGCGATGTAGGATCTGGCAAGACTGTCGTTGCAGAGATTGTCTCCCTCGCGATAGTAAAAGCCGGGCATCAGGTAGCATTTATGGCTCCAACGGAAATTTTGGCAACTCAGCATTTTAATAAAATTAGTCAAAATCTTTCTCATTTTGGTGTAAAAGTAGCTTTGCTCACCAGTTCAATCAAAGGCAAAGAACGAAAAAAAATCTACACTGAGCTTGAATCTGGCAAACTAGACATAGTTATTGGAACTCATGCATTGATTCAAGAATCAGTAAAATTCAAAAAATTAGCCTTAGCCGTTATTGATGAGCAGCATCGGTTCGGCGTAGCTCAGCGTCAAAAATTACTTACCAAGGCTGATAAAATGCCTCATTTACTTTCAATGACAGCGACTCCTATTCCTCGTTCGTTGGCATTAACAATTAAGAACGAGCTAGAGATACTTTCAATTAAACAAAAACCAGTAGGGCGACTGCCTATAGAAACCTATATTTATACCGATAAGCACAAAGATGAAGTTTATGCCAAGATAATTGCCGAATTGCAAAAAGGTCGTCAGGGATATATCGTCTGTGGACTAATAGAAGAAGATGAGGACGATCAGATTAAGTCCGTTTCGAATATATATAAAAAATTGTCTAAAAATGAATTCAAAGATTATAAACTAGCAATTTTGCATGGCAAGTTAAAATCAGAAGAAAAGGCGAAAATAATGCAAGATTTTCTCGACAAAAAAATAGATGTCTTGATTGCCACAACTGTTGTTGAGGTCGGGGTGGATGTACCAAATGCAACAGTTATGATGATTGAGGACGCCGACAATTATGGTCTTAGCCAGCTACATCAGTTGAGAGGTCGGATAGGGCGATCGGAGCATCAAAGCTTCTGCTATTTAATCTCGTCCAATGATGGGTCAAACGAAAGGCTACAGGCAATTGCTAGCAGTGAAGACGGTTTCTATTTATCTGAGATCGATTTAAAGATGCGTGGCATGGGTAGTTTTTATGGCAAAGAACAGTCAGGCTGGTTTAATTTAGAAGCCAACATTGATGCAATCAAAACGGCCAATCGCGGAGTTAAAATATTTCTCGACTGGCTTAAGTCAAACAATAAAGATTTAGAATCCGAGCTTGAGAATTTTCCGGAGCTTAGCGAGAGAATTGGTCAATTTGACCAGATAACGGTGCTGAATTAATGCGTATAATTTCTGGAAAATATGGCGGAAGGCTAATCAACGCTCCAAGAAAAGACTCTGTTCACCCCATGAGCGAAAGAATTAGATCGGCTATTTTCAATAAACTCATCTCCCAATTAGAAGGCGCTGAGGTGCTAGACGCTTTTGCAGGATCTGGCAGTGTAGGCTTTGAAGCTCTAAGCAGAGGAGCGAAGTTTGTGACTTTTGTAGAATCTGACAGACAAGTCGCTAGGACGCTTAGTGAAAATATTTCTAGTTTAGGGTGTCAGTGTAGTACGAAGGTGATCAATTCTACCGTTTTAAACTTTGCTAATCGTGATTTGTCTCCAAAGTACGATTTGATATTTGCTGACCCGCCATATTTTCGTACGCAGGATAGTTCAGTGATGATTTTAGGTCAACTGCTCAACCCAGACGGTGAACTTATACTATCAAATCCCAAATCAGCTAAAACTTTCGCGATAGAGGGGCTGGTGATAGACGATGAGAGAACATATGCTGATGCTAAAATTACCTTCTACCATAAAAAATAATTGCCTACAGTGTAGGCAATTATTTGTAGTCATAAAGCTTTAACTATTAAACTCAATAAGCGCATCAATTGCTTTGTTGGTTATGATGCTATTTTTGATATCATTTTTAACTCGAGGATCTTCTAGTTGTTTCATGGCTTCTGGGCTGTTTTGATATTGAGTCTGGAATCGATTTAGCTCCGCCTCAATTTCTTCATCGGTAGCAGTCATTTTAAGCTCTTTTGACAACTCTGCTAGAGCCAGTCCGGCCTTTACTCGCATTTCAGCCGCAGGTTCTACTTCTGACTTAATCCACTCTTCCTCAGTTTTATTGATTGAGGCTAAATAGCCTTCCATGGTTTGACCATAATGCGACAATTGATGTTCCATGTCGTGAATCATTGCATGAGATTGATCGTGCAAGAGCGACTCAGGAATCTCAACTTTGGTTTTTTCAGCTAGTGCGTCAACAACTTTATTGCGGAAATCCTGTTTTATTTGCTCCTCTTTTTGAACTATTAGGTTCTTGCGGATGTCGATTTTTAAATCGTCTAATTTATCAAACTTTGCTACTTTTTTCGCAAAATCATCGTTAATTTCCGGCAGACTAACTTCTTTAACCTCTTTTAGTTTAGTTTTAAAAGTGACTTCCTTGCCTTTGAACTCATTTGCATGATAATCCTTAGGGAAAGATAGATTTAGATCAAACTCTTCACCGGCTTTTTTACCAACAATTCCTTCCTCAAAACCAGGAATAAATTGTCCAGCTCCAAGCTCAAGTGGGTAATCAGTGCCTTTCCCGCCAGCAAATTCTTTGCCGTCGATAATCCCAGTAAAATCAATGACCGTTTTATCTCCTAGCTTTGCTTTTCGCTCTACTTTCTTTTCTTCAGCAAATCCTTTTTGCAGCCTAGAGAGGGTTTCTTCTATCTCAGCATCAGTTACTTTTGGAATTTCAGGTTTAACGCCAAGTTTTTTGTAATTTGGTAACTTGGCCTTTGGCAGAACATCAAAAGTCGCTTTGAAATCTAGCAATTGTCCGGGCACAAATTTATCAATCGATACATCTGGCTGATCAATTGGCATTAGGCCATTTTCATCCAGTGCCTTAATTAGAGCTTGGTTGATGGCTAGCTCAATAGTTTTATCTGCTAGGATTGATGGCTCAATTTCCTTTTTAGCCACTGCAAGAGGTGCCTTACCAGGCCTAAATCCTTTGACCTTTAAATCTCTGGCTAGAATTTTAAGAGCCGAAGTCTCAGCTTGGTTAATTTCTTGGGTTGTAAGTGAGAAACGAAGCTCCACTTTTGTCTCTGATATATTATTCTTGTCTAATTTCATATTCTAATTATAACAGATTAGTTTCTGTCTGCTAAACTATGAACGTCTGATAATTTGGGCTATTTAATGTCATCAGCTTTGAGCTTCTGCTCAGCTCCAGTTTCGAGATTTTTGACGATGTAAGCTTGGTTTTTAACCTCATCTTCGCCAACAATAATCACTTGCCTTACGCCTTTTTTGTCGGCAGATTTAATCTTTTTGTCGAGTTTACGATCCGTTAAATCAAGATCAACGTTCAAATTCTTTGAACGTAAACTTTTGGCTAGTTTAAGTGCATCAACCTTAGTTTCACCGATTGAAGCTATCAAATAGTTAACTGAGTTAATATATTTTGGTAGTAAATTGTGCCCCTTCAAGAATTCCAAGCAGGTAGAGGCACCGGGAGCTACGCCAACGGCTGAGATTGGTTCAACGCCGAATGCTGATACAAGTCCATCATAGCGACCGCCGCCGAATAGAGAGCGTCTGTTTGATTCATCTGTATCAAAAACTTCAATTACAGTGCCGGTATAATAATCTAAGCCCCGCATTAGGAACAGGTCAAATCGGCAGTTTGAAACACCGAGTTTTTTAGCCTCTTCGACGAGCTCAGTTACAGCCTTATATTCAGGAAGCTCTTTGATTTCAGCAGAAATTCCATTTGTTAGATCAAGAATCTTTGAAATTTTATCTTCATTCTTAATCAAATCACGAAGCATCTCTTCGTAAGCTTCTTTGGTCAACTTATCTTTTTGGTCAAATAGTTTAGTCAAGCGATAACCAGTTTCTTGGTCGATCTTTAAGTAATTTTCAATCAATGCCGTTATGAATCGGCGGTCGTTGATTTTGACCTCAAACATCGAGTCTTCAGCACCAAAGTTTTTCATAACCTGGTAAGATAGCATGATGATTTCTAGATCAGCGTACTTGGTGTCATCGCCGAAAATGTCAGCATTCAATTGCCAGAATTCACGCTCACGGCCTTTTTGAGGTCGCTCGTAGCGCATAAAATTAGCAATCGAATACAGCCTGGCTGGGTAGCTTAACTCTTGGCGTTTTGCCGCAACCATACGCGAAATCGTTGGAGTCATTTCCGGGCGGATAGCTACCCTGCGATCGCCTCGATCGGTAAAGGTATAGGTCTGATCATTGACTAGCTCTTCGCCACTTTTTGCTTCATAAATTTCGATTTTTTCGAGCAGTGGAGCGCCATACTCATTGAAACCAAAGTTTTCGCTCGTTTTTTTCCAGGTGTCAAAGATGTAATTCTGCAATTGTTTGTCTTCTGGATATAAATCTCGAGTACCTTTATAACTTTCTGTTGATAATTTCATAATTCCTCTTTTCTTGCTAACTATTTTAGCATATAGCGACGCATCCATTCGTACATAGCTATCCCAGAAGCTACACCGACGTTGACTGAACGAGTAGAGCCGAACTGCTCAATTTGAACCATGGTTTTACTTTTTGCGATTAAATCTTGGCTAATGCCTGGGCCTTCTCCGCCAAAAACTAAACAACATCTTTCGGGTAGTTTGGCTTCTGACAGATTTATTGCACCGGGCTGATTATCTATCGCAATCAACTCATAACCCTCTGGCAAGCTTTCGATAAACTCTTCCACTGTGGCATGATGAACTACATTCAGGTAGCGATTTGTGACCATCGCCCCACGCTTATTCCATTTTTTACGACCAATTATATGAACTGTATTGACGTTAAAGGCATTGGCGTTTCGCACCACCGTGCCAATGTTAAAATCATGTTCCAAATTTTCTATCGCAATATGTAATTGCGAGCGAGACTTATCCAGATCAGCAATAATCGCCTCATTAGTCCAAAACCGATATCTATCAACTACGTTTCGTTTGTCGCCATTTTTCAGTAGTTCTGCGTCGTATTTAGAATCTAATGCCATCGGAATAACTATTAGTTGTCTGGAGGATAACGTCTTTTAGAGCGGTGTTAGATGATTTAACACCAGTATTGAATATGTCATTTGGGTCAAATATTTTTTTAATCTCAGCGTACAACTTATTTAATTCCTGTGAGCTTCCGCGACGAGCAAAATATGTCTTAAGCCTGCCTTCTCCAGTACTAGAACAAAGCGTTCCGCCTAGGCTATCGGTTAGCTTGCTTATGGCATCAAGCAAGCGAAACATTTTTTGTTTATCACTTACTTGGCTCAAATCAAGCATAGTACGGGCATTAAAGGTTGAATGCAGAGCCGAGCCCCAGAATTCAAGTTTGACGCCGATTGATTTTTCAAGATCTGCAATTCTCTTTGAAAACTCCGAAAACTTATACGTTGGAATCATAAGTCCTCTGATAACTGGAACGTTTTCAGCTTTAGTCGAATCATCGGCAAATGCGCCAGGCATTAGTCGGATAGATCCAATTATCTTCATATTGTCCTTGCTTGATAAAACAATCATACCTTTATGCTTAACGGCAATCTCTTCAATCTTTTTAGCTTCTTTGAGCAGAGAACGCGATTTCTTGGTTTGGTGACTAGATACCAGACAAATTACCGGTTTAGCGTTAAAGAACTTTGCGGCTTTATCGTAAGATTCAAAAGTCTTACCCAGTTTTTTAGCTGTCTCAAAGAATCTTGCATCATAGTAATCCAAGGTCTTAAGACTGAGCTTTTTTAGTTCATCGATCGCATCTAGCGCATCATCTACAGTTTTAAAATACATAACTTCAAGTGCGTGCGACTCAGGGGATTCAGTTAGCTTTACAATTGCCTCTGAAATAATCCCTAGAGTGCCTTGAGAACCAATCAGTAGGTGGGTCAAATTAAAACCGCCGTTTGCAGTCTTAACCTTTGCGATATTTGGATAACCGCAGTGATCGACGATAGAAGTGTCAATTTTGCTAATTAAGGTTGCATTATCTTCAATTAATTTGTCGAGCTTTCGATATAGCTCTCCTTCGAAATTAGCCAAGCCCATTTTTTTGTCTAGTTCACGCTTTGTCAGTTTACGAGTTTGAATCGTGTCGCCATTTGACAGAATTACTTCCAGCTGATCGACGAGCATTGGGATGTCTTTTATCCCGCCGGGCAATTGATTAATCGGCTCTATCGCTAGAAATCCGCCCAGGGTATTTTGGTTATTTATATTTAGAATCGGTAGATTTAAATTATAGACCGCGGAAGCTTTAGCTAAACTATCAATGTTTATTCCGCCCTGGGCATGTATCAACCCTTGGCTAGGATCAAAATCGATAATCTGGTTTAGATTTTTAGACATGTCGATAATTAGGCCGTCGCCAATGGCTCCACCAGTCAGATCAGTTCCATTACCGCGAACGGTGATTGGTATTTTTTTGCCTTTTTCGGCTAGTTGGTTTATTAGTTTTACAATTTTACGAATATCAATCGTATCTTGAGGAAAGGTAACAGCAGAGGGCAGAATTCTAAGTGGGCTCTTATCACGTGAGTAATATTTTCTTACCCATTCACTAGTAATGACTCCGCCGGCAATATTTGCATTCAGGTATTGAGAAATCTTATCCATTTTTTCCTTACTATTGTTTAAGTTAATTTTAGCATAAGATTTATCTTAAAAAAACTTTTCAAATTTCTGATAATATGCTAAGATATATTCCACATTATTCATAACATTGATTAATTGTATGCGCGAATGGTGGAATTGGTAGACACGCTAGCATCTAGTTATGCGAGCTAGTCCACTAGCTCCTACAGGCGTTGCGGGTAATGTAGAATACGCAAGTTGAATATGCGCGAATGGTGGAATTGGTAGAC
>CAZHYM010000002.1:0-51149 GCA_964536785.1 uncultured Candidatus Saccharibacteria bacterium
AAGCATACTAATAGTCCCATCGCCTTTTTTATGCCCTTGTCGTTAAAGTAATGCTTGCATTACTTGTGACGATGAGGTCGACTTGACTAGTATTTGGTGTTTAGTAACACCCGTTGCGTTTACAATCAGTTTTTTTACTTAAACTTACCGTGTCTGTAAGGACATCGAAGCGAGACTTTGACCCACTGACTCAAGATGTGTCAGCCCAAAGAGTCGAAAGTCTTACTTCGGTGCCCATAGCGTCAGGGAAACACCTGTTCTCATTCCGAACACAGAAGTTAAGCCTGATAGCGGCGATTATACTGCCAAAAGTGGGAAACTAGCACGGTGCCGAATTATAGAAAAGCTCTCCGAAAGGGGAGTTTTTCTTTTTAGCGTAATTGGTTAGATGCGAGCTCTGCTATTATTACACCAATGAATTATTAAGCCAGCAATTGATCAAATAAAATGTCTCCATAAACGAAAACAACCCTACTCGCAAATGGGTCATTTTCGTTAGTGTGTGTAAAGTCTGTTTTATATTTAAAACAGGGTACCTCTATAATATCGCACTCTATGGATAAAAACAATAGCTTGAGCGCTTTATTTTTATTGATAATTATGTCATAATAACCATTGACATTTTGTCATGTTTATGCTATTATTATTTCATCCACATATCAAATGTGAGTTAATAAGGAGTGAATATGGCTGGAACTAAAGAAGGCGGGCAAAAAGCCGCTTTAGCCAATAAGCTAAAATACGGATCTGATTTTTATGCAAAGATCGGTCGTAAAGGTGGAAAAAACGGTCGGACTGGCGGATTCGCTGCTAACCCTGAACTAGCAAAAATTGCTGGCGCTAAGGGTGGACGAATCTCCAGACGCGGTAAAGCCAAGGCTTAAATGGTAAAAAATAAGGCAGAAGATCCTGCCTTATTTTTATTGTACTAACTGCGCTTTGATTTCCACTTATTGCTGCATGCAAGGCAATAGTAGTCTGCGTTCTTATCTTGATATCCGGTTGAATTGCAGGCTGGGCACTCACTTTTTTTATAAACCCAATCTCTATAGCTATCTAGGTGCTCTTCAGCCAGGGAGTTATCAAATTCAATTTGGTATTTCGGGCAAAGAGTCTTTTTTGTTAAGCTCCAAGCTTCTGATTCCATCTTTAAGCGATCGATGTCGTATTTATATGATTCGTGACCTAGCGAATAATGAGCTAGCTCGTGTAATAAGAGCAACTGGTAATTATCAGATTGAGGGTTGTGATAGACGGTGTTTTTTTTGGCGCAATAATAAAAGTTCTCATCTTCGTTAAATATTAAATTCGGAAAATCTTCTTTGATTTTGCTGATAAACTGGCTCTGGCTAATCATATATTAAGATAAATATTCTCGCTTGCCAAACGATAGCAACCAATAAGTACCGCATCTTCTTTGTAGACAGAGGGGATAATTTTTGGTCGGTCTAGGTTATCAGGCAGCTTCTCGTCAATCAGTCTAGTGAGATAGCCGGCGTAATTGCTAAAGTGTTCTCCCATGCTTCCGCCGATTATTATTAGATTGGGCTGAATTATTGGGATTAGCACAAGTAAACCTCTCGATATTCTATCGGCTACTGCCTGCCACATACCGGGGCTGGTTATCTCTGAAGCTTTTCTGTCATAAGCCTCAACTATTGCTCTGCCAGATGCAAATTTCTCCCATTCTCTAGTGATGCCATCATATTCGATCATTGTAAGCCCTGCTTCGGTATTGAGCAGTCCAGGGATCAGTTTGCCCTTAATTATGAATCCTGAGCCTATTCCGGCGCCAATATTTAGATATATTACGTTGTCGTATTCTTTTGGCAGAGTGGTCGTTTCGGCAATCCCAGCAAGGTTTGCATCGTTTTCTAGTAGCACATCGACTTTAAAGTCTTTTGATAGGAGATTTGCGATATCTAGCCCGATCCAATCGTCGCCTAGATTGCTGCACCAATGAATCCTGTTGTTTTTTACAATACCCGGGACTCCAACAATTATTTTATTGAATTTGTAGTTAGAGAACGAGCTAGCTATGGTTGCTTGGATTAGTTCAAGCCATTCTCCAGACTGCTTGGGAGTCTCAAATTTAGTTTTTTCGAGTATTTTTCCGCTCTTATCTAAACAGGCGACTATTGTTTTAGTGCTACCGATGTCCACCGCTATTATCATGGCTTTATTATAACATGTGATTAGAGTATAATTAATACAAAAGCGAGGACCCAAAATGAATGTAAGATATATTATTCATGATCAGACCTTTAAAAAATTTTTAGTAGGTTTGGTCGTATTGGTGGGGTTGACTGGATTGGGAATTTATTCAGCAAAGAATATTTTGCCAAGTGTAAACGATAAAATTGCAAAAACTAATGACGTTGAAACTGGTAAAACAGATATCGAAAAAACTTTGACCAAGCCACCGGTTGATTCTCTAGTAGAGAGCGAAGACGATTATGATCAAAATTCGACTAAAACGAATCAATCTCAAGCCGACGATAGCTCAAGCAAGCAGCAAGAGACTGAACAACTAAAAAGTAGCGACTCTTTGCCAACTACTGGCAACAACGGCGTTCTAAATCAGGCAGTTGCCTTAGGAATAATTACATTTAGTTTTGCTCACATATTTCAAATCAGAAATAAATTTTAAACAGTTGTATTGATAGGGCTTTTGAGGTAGAATTATATGTAATCTATCAGGTGTATTAGGCGTGACTCTAAACTTTACCCTGAAGAAATATTATTAAGGAAGGAGTCTAAGATAGACTTATGGCAAAAGCCAATATAACAATGGATGAGCTTCTAGCTCAGAATGATATTAAATCTTTAAACCAGGGAGACGTGGTTGAGGGGAAAGTATTATCAGTTAAAAAACATGAAATCTTGATTGATCTCGGCGCACAAGGCGTAGGAATAGTGCCTCGCAGAGAAGTAGAATTTTCAAAAAAGCTTGAAATCGGTGAAGAAGTAACCGCAAGTGTAATCGAATCCGAATTAGAGGGAGGAGAGGTTTTGCTTTCACTCAGGAAGGCAGCAAAAGATCGAGGCTGGGAAGAGTCCGCCAAGATTATGGAAAATGAAGAGATTATTGAAGTTCAACCTTTTGACGCTAACAGAGGCGGACTGTTGATAGAATACGAAGGAGTAAGGGGCTTCTTGCCTGTTTCTCAGTTGTCTGCTGAGCATTATCCAAGAGTTTCATCAAACGACAAAGACGAAATTCTTCAAAAATTAAATATTCTGATTGGTCAAAAACTTAGAGTTAGAATTATCGATGCTGATCGAAAAACTAACAAGTTAATTTTTAGTGAAAAAGCGGCTGTTAAGGATGGTTTAGCGGAACTGTTCGGTAAATTAACCGTTGGTGATACTATAAAAGGTGTTGTAACCGGGGTTGTTGATTTCGGCGTATTTGTTAATGTTGATGGAATTGAGGGTCTAGTACATATCTCAGAAATTAGCTGGGAGCGAGTAACTGATCCTACAAATTACGTAAAAGTTGGTCAGATCATCGAAGCAAAAATTATCGATATAGACAAAGACAGGTTGAGCCTGAGCATGAAACAATTAACTGCTGACCCGTGGTTAAGTGAAGTTGAGAAGTTTAATAAGGGTGATGAAGTAGAAGGCACTATAACTAGAATTACACCATTTGGTGCCTTTGTGCAGATTAGTCCTTCTGTTGAGGCGTTAGTGCATGTGTCTGAGCTCGGCGGCGGAAGTGATGTCAATCCAGAGAACATCTTTACCCTTAACGAGAAAAAGAAGTTTAAAGTTTTAGAGATCGACAAACCTTCGCGCAAAATTTCTTTGTGCCTAGCAAAATAGTTTATAAATAACTCCAGTCGGAGTGTGAGGAGTACAAAATGGAGCAAGATAAGGTAATCAGGATAGGTGACTTTATAACAGTCAATGAGCTTGCTTCAGTTTTGAATATTTCTGTTGCTAGCTTAGTGGGAGAGTTGTTTAAAAATGGTATAGTTGCGACAATCAATCAGCAGATTGACTTTGATACGGTTGCGATTATCCTAGAGGAACTTGGTATTGAGGCTAAATTAGAGCGTGCAGAGCGCAAAGTGAGAGAAGTTGAAAGACATGTTTTAAGTGATAAAGCTTCAGAAAGGCCTCCGATTGTAGCAATCATGGGCCATGTTGATCATGGTAAAACTAGCTTGCTTGATTATATTCTTAGGACAGAAGTGGCGCAAAAAGAAGCAGGTGGCATCACGCAGTATATTTCAGCCTATCAAACTACCTACAAGAATAGAATTATAACTCTACTCGACACACCTGGTCATGAGGCTTTCGCGGCAGTTCGTCAGCACGGAGCAACACTTACTGACATTGTCGTAATTGTTGTTGCTGCGGATGATGGAGTTAAACCTCAGACTATAGAAGCTATCAAATTTGCTGAATCAGCAAATGCTAAAATAATTGTTGCAATCAACAAGGTTGATAAGCCAACGGTTGATATCAACCGCGTTATGTCTCAACTAGCTACCGATCATCGTTTAAACCCCGAAGAGTGGGGCGGGGAAACTATTATGATACCTGTTTCGGCTAAAACTGGCGAAGGCATTGATAAATTACTGGACTCAATTTTATTAGTTGCCGACATGGAAGAGCTTAAGGCCGATACGCAAAATACATTAGCGGAAGGCCTTGTTATTGAATCACAGATTCAAAAAGGCAAAGGCTTCATCGTAGGGCTGCTTGTTGAACAAGGTGAACTAAAGGTTGGAGATTGTCTAGTTGCTGGTCCAAATTATGCAAAAGTTCGCACTATTGTGGATTTTAAGGGTAGGCCAATTAAAAAAGCCGGGCCTTCGACCCCAGTGACCATTACTGGTTTCAAGACTTTGCCAAATTTTGGAGAGATTTTTCAAGAATTTAAAAACGAGCGTGAGGCTAGGGCTTCATCTAGTCAAAATCGAATTAATTCCGCTGCGTCATCAGCAACTAGTAATGTGACAAGTAGTGATTTGTTAAACATGATGAAACAATTCGACGATGCCAAGAACTATAATCTAGTTATCAAAGCTGATGTCCAGGGCAGTTTAACATCGATCATAGATAGTCTGAAGATGATAGATGCTAATGGAGAAGTTAAGCTTAATATCGTTAGTTCAGGAATCGGTGACATTACTGAAAATGATTTAAAAATGGCAGCCGGTGGCAATACGACAATCTATGGGTTTAATGTTAATGTTTCTTCTTCGGTTAAGCGATTAGCAACTTTAGCTAAAGTCCCTGTAAAAATTTATAAAGTGATTTATGAACTGATAGACGATAGTCGACGGGCTATCGAATCCATGCTTGAACCGGAAATAAAGATAATTGAAGTTGGTAAACTAAAAGTAAAAGGCGTATTTAAAATAAATAAGGACAAGATCATAGCTGGAGGCTTAGTGACTCAGGGCAAATTAATGCCTGGCCTGGCAGCTAGGCTTAAGCGAGACAAACAAGTGATTGGTGAACTTGAAGTTGAATCAGTCGAGAGAAATAAACTTGAAGTCAAAGAAGTTCTAGAAGGTGAAATGTGTGGTTTGTCACTTAAGGCTAAGGGCAAAATTAAAATGGAAATTGATGATCAGCTAGAATTTTATAGGCGTGAGATAATTCCTAAGAAGCTGAAATAGGTCGCTTTTGTTTTTTGTAGCAATAGGGTAAAATAATTGGTGTAATATGCTTAAGCTAAATAATGATTTTCTGTTGGAAATGGGATTGGGCGACATGCCAGAGGAGCACAAGAAGCCTTTTTTGAAGTATGTCTATGAACAACTTGAATTAAGAGTTGGTGAGATCATTGCAAAAGGCATGACGCCTGATCAGATAAATGAATTCAAAAAAATCGCTGCCAATGATAGCGTTTTTTCCGCAAAATGGTTAGGCGAGAACGACCCTGGCTATAGGACAAATAATCTTTTTATCAATATTTTAGAGTCTACTGGATATGATGAACACGATCCAAGGGCTTTGATTAATTATGTATCGGCTCGCTGGCTTCAATTGAATAAACCCGATTATTCTCAGATAGTGGCTAATGAAATTTCCAATATACGTCGCGAAATAATGGACAATCGCGATAAATTAATTTGATAATTTATAACCTCTAATAAATTCAGAGCTAGTCATGCTTTTGCCAGAAGGGCTTTGTAGTGTGATAATATTTAGATATCTTCCATCGGAGCCTTGAACGCTTAGCTCGCTTGCATTGTCTGAGTCGAATGCTTCTAAAATTATGACGGAGTGGCCAAAAAAATTATATTTTGGCTTTGGGTAATTCTGGTATGCTCTAACTTGATTGTACAATTGTCTTGCGGTGAATTTTTCTGGTTTGATAAACCCGTCTGATTTTAATAAAAGCTTTGTGTAAGTAGCTTTAGCCTCGTCCTGTGGCTTAGCTTCAGGCTGCAGATTAAGCTGCTCGATGGTTTGGATGAGCATTTTTGATCCAATTTCGGCCAGTTTTTTATATAAGTATGTCTTAGATTCGCTTTTATTTAGACTGATTTTTTGTTTACTGTATATTGGCCCAGCGTCAATTTTGCTTGCTAACTTCATAATAGTAACCCCTGTGCAGCTGTCGTCATTCAAGATAGCTGTTTCAATCGGAGAGGGCCCTCGGTAGGACGGCAATAGAGATGGATGAACATTGAGAATCCCATTGTTAAACTTTTTGATTATAGATTCGGGAATTATCATACCAAAGCTAGCTAGGGCGCCAGTCTGCTTGTGCGAACTTTCTACGGCCTCTTCTAAATCTTTTTGGGAGCTAACCTGCTTAACGGGGATGCTATGTAAATTAGCTAAAAGCTTCACAGCCGGGGAATGAAGTTGCTTGCCCCTGCCTTTTTTAAAGTCTGATTTCGTAATTACTAATTCAATTGGTATTTTAGCCTTGATTAGCTCATCTAGAATTTGAGCGCTAAAATCTTCAGTCCCAAAGAACACTAGAGGACTTAATCTCTTTGTCATAATCCACTTTCTCTAATTCTCCACTTGAAGTTAATTTATAAAAAGCATCTTTATCGTTTTTTATATGGTCAACGAATGTTATGCCGTTTATATGGTCAATTTCGTGTTGTAGAGTCCTGGCCAGGAAACCTTCAGCTTTAACAAATATGGTTTCGCCATCAATATTCTTAGCTTTTACTTTTATCTTCGGTGATCGCATAATTTTGCCATAATAATCTGGCACACTCAGACAGCCTTCAAAATCTTCCTCTAATTTTCCGCCTTGCTTGACTATTACTGGGTTTATTAGTGGCACAAAGGTCTTGTTATCTCGGTCCTCGAAGTCCTCTCGAACGATAATAACGCTCTTTAACTCCCCGATTTGAACGGCCGCTAGGGCTGTGCTAACTTCGTGCGGTCGGTTTTTTTCCCAATCTAAAGCCGCTTCTGTCATTTTACGAATTAGAGCTTTGGTTGAGCTGTCAATTTTAGTAATAATTTCCGAGGATTGTCTAAGCCGTTCGTCCGGCAAGGTAATGATATCTTTGGTGCTGCCTGTTTTCATCTGTTATATTGTACCAAAGTTCGTGTAAAATTTGAAATTACAAGAGGTTTATTGGGTCTATATCGTATTGCCAGTTTGTGGTGGGTAGGATATCTATGATTCTCTCCAACTCGCTACGGTTCTTAGACTTAATTATTAATTGCCAACTTATTTTTCCGCCCGCTTTTTCGTAGAAGCTTGGAGCCGGTCCAGCGATATCAAGTTTAGGAAAATTTGTCTTAATCATTCTCGCTAATTCATTTGCATGTTTGAGCACTGTGGTTTCTGTTTTGTATGAAACTTTTAATTTGAGCATAAAACAGAAGGGCGGATAGTTTAGTTGTTTGCGTCTTTTTATTTCATAGTCAAAGAAACTATCGAAATCTTGTTTTATCCCATACTTAATGCTTGGATGGTCGGGGTGATAGGTTTGGACAATGACGTTTGTTTTATTCAGATTACGTCCAACCCGGCCGATTACCTGAGATATAAGTTGAAATGTTTTTTCATCCGAACTGTAATCTGGCAAAAATAGACCATTATCGGCTTGTATAATCCCTACAACACTTAAGCTAGGAATATTTAGCCCTTTAGCGATTATCTGTGTACCGATCACGATGTCTATCTTATTGTTTATAATGTCCTCGTAGAGTGAACCTAACGTTTCGTCTGAATCTGTATCGAACCTCTTAATCAAAGCTGATTTAAAGATCTTGCGCAGCTCAGATTCAACCAGCTTGGTGCCGATGCCTTTGTGGCTAATGTTTGCTGATTTACATTCTGGGCATTTGGTTGGAACTGGTGAATGCTTACCGCAACTGTGGCAAATCATTGAATATTTATCAGAGTGAAGAGACATAGGAATTAGACAGTTGTCACAAGGCATAGACCAACCACAATCATCGCAGGTAGTTATTTTTGCGCTTCCGCGCCTATTATGAAAGATTAATACCTGTTCTTTCCGCGCAAGTGCCGACGCGATTGATTCTAGTAACTGATTAGACAAAAAATAGTGTTTGCTAAAATTAATTTTTTTAGACATGTCGATTAGTTTAACAATAGGCTTTGTGACTTCTTGGGCGGGAGAGAGAAGCTTGATTATTGAACTACTTTTTTGTTCAGCAATCCAGTAGTCAGCTATAGTTGGCGTGGCACTTCCAATTATAAGTTTGGCTTTAGAATATTCCGAAATCTTACTGGCTAATCTGACGGCATAATATTTTGGATTCTTATCTTGTTTTAAGCTAGATTCATGAAACTCATCGATAACTATTAAGCCGACGTTTTTTAAGGGGGCAAATAAAGCTGATCTTGCCCCTATGACTACTAGAGGCTTTTTGCTAGTTAAACATTTCTCCCAATTTAAGTGTTTTTTAGCTTCAGTCAAGCCTGAGTGCAAACTTATTACTTCATCAAAGTAGCTCTCTACTTGTTTGGTCAGTTGAGTAGTTAGCGAAATTTCTGGGACGATAAAAATAACTGACTTGCCAGATGCAATTACTTTTTTCGCTACCTCTAAATAGACAGTAGTTTTACCAGATCCAGTTATGCCGTGGACTAAAAAGGTTGTTTTGTCGGAGTTGGATATATGGGATATTGCGTTAGACTGCTCTAGAGTTGGCTGGAGGTTATTTATTTTACTGTTTTTTGAGTTATGTATTGGCTTTCGTCTTGACTTGGTCAGTCCAGTCGGAAGGACTGTCTGGATAACTAAGCCAAGAGGCGTTTTGTAATAATCTTTTAGCCATAAGGCTACCTGTAACAAATACTTAGGCAACACGTAATTATTTAATACGTTTTTTATTGGTTTAGTATCAAACTCAGGTTTAGCAACTTCATTGTAAATAACCCCAATTAAACTTTTTTTGCCGAGTTCAATCATAACAATCTGGCCGATTTTAAGTTTCAATCTAGACTCATAAGTAAAAAAGTCTTGCCCTTTGCGGACGGTCTGGTTTGGCGCGACCAAATAATAGTGCATACTTTACATTATACTGCTAAAATAAGCATATGTATTTTGAGAGTCGATACGAGGCGGGTGAACAATTGGCTGAAGTGTTATTTGAGCATTATCGTTATGAGGATTGTGCTGTGGTTGCGTTGTCAGATGGGGGTGTCCTAGTGGGCGAACCTATTGCTCGAAAACTACATTCTTTGCTAATGATGCTAGTTACAGAAACCATCGAAATCCCGGGAGAGAGGCTCAATTTCGGGAGCGTTTCTCAAAACGGCAATTTTACATACGACAGCAACCTCTCTAGCTTTGAAATAGATGAGTACACGAACGAATTTAGCGGTTATTTACAAGAAGAAAAGCGTAAAGCTTTTCAAAAAATAAATAGAATTGTCGGCGATGGGGGCACGATGGACATCAACCTACTAGTTAATCGAAATATAATTTTAGTTTCTGATGGCTTTGACAGGAACGTATCGCTAGAAGCGGCGTTGGATTTTATAAAGCCTGCTAAAATTAAGAAAATTATTTTTGCAACACCCGTAGCGAGCGTTGATGTTGTTAACCGGTTGCACATATTGGTCGATGAAATGCATATCTTAGACGTTAAGCCTAATTACATGGGGACTGACCATTACTACGATGATAATCAAATTCCATCTCATGAAGCAACAATTGAGAAAATAAACCAAAACGTAATAAATTGGCAGTGATGCCCAATAAAATTGTTTGATAAAATGTTGTAAAATGTGTAAACTATAAGTAAAGAATATGAGAGATAAATGCTAGACGTTTTTATTACATCAAGGGTGCGGCGTAAAATTGTCGTTGTCTATGCTAAATATCCTGATTTTAAAACTCACGTACGTGGGTTGGCTAAGTTGATAAAAGAAGACCCAGGAAATATTCAGCGGGAACTTAAAAAACTTGAGCGGTCGGGCTTTTTGGTTAGCGAGAAAAAAGCGAATTCAAGAATTTATTCTGCTAATAAACAATTTCTTATATTTAAAGAGCTTCAAAGTATCGTCATCAAGACTCAACAGCAATCAAGTAAGCGCAAGCGCTCCAACTAACTATGGCTCAGTCAAAATTATTAAAAGCCTTATTAGCAAAAAGGGGAATCTTAGATAGTGAAATAAGTAGTTTTTTGAATCCTCGTTACGAAGTTGTTGAATCAAACGATCCATATCTACTTCCAGATATGCAAAAGGCGGTTGATAGGCTGGAGATTGCCTATCTAAACCAAGAACATATTTTAATTTTTGGCGACTATGACGTTGACGGCGTTACTTCTACTGCATTGCTGCTAGATGGTTTTAACAAATTAGGCTTTAAGAATATATCTTATCAATTGCCGAACCGTTTTAAACATGGTTATGGAATGAATGGATCAATCATCGAGTCAATTGCTCCACGACCTGATTTAATCGTCACTGTCGATTGCGGAAGCTTAAACCATTCTGAAGTCAAACTAGCTAGATCCCTAGATATAGATGTTATTATTACAGATCATCATAATGTTGCAGAAATTCAACCAGATGCTGTCGCTGTTATTAATCCAAAGCGTAAGGAGAATTTATATCCAAACCGGGATCTGGCAGGCGTGGGAGTTGCATTCAATTTAATACGAGCTTTAAATATGAGACTTGGAACTATACCCTCTGGACAAGAAAAATGGCTACTTGATTTAGTGTCTTTTGGAACTATAGCCGATATGATGGATCTTAGGGGCGAGAACCGTGTTTTAACCCATTTTGGCTTGAAAGTATTGAATCAAACTAAAAGGCTAGGCCTAAGAGAGATGCTATTACAAGCTAAAATTGAACCGGGAACAGCTGACTCTTCGACTATTGGTTTTGTTTTAGGGCCAAGATTTAACGCGGCTGGGCGTTTAGAGAGTGCTGATTTGGCGCTAAATGTTTTAACTGCAAAAAATAGTATCGAGGCTAAAGACGCGGTTGATAGGCTTGAGTATTTGAATCAAAAGCGTCGAGCTATCCAGGACCGGATATTTGATGAAGCAAGTCAAAAAGCAGATGTCGAACGGCAAAACGTTTTGGTATTGTCAAATAGAGATTGGCACGAAGGAGTTGTGGGCATAGTCGCTTCTAAGATTTTGGAAAAATACCACAGGCCAACTTTTATTTTAGAGATAAATGGTGATATCGCTAAAGGCTCAGCTCGAAGCTCTGGTAATTTTTCGATTTATAAAGCAATCTCAGAATCTAAAGATCTTATTATTAGTGGCGGTGGCCACGATTTTGCTGGCGGTGTCAAAATTGAAACGACAAAGATAAACGAATTTAAACAACGTTTGAATAGCTATTATGATAGCCTGGAGATAACGGACGATGCAAAAAATTTTATTGCCGAGCCTGATCTTGTACTTGATGATTTTAGCGAGTTAACGCTTGATTTCTATAATGAATTAGTGAAAATGGAACCTTTTGGCACTGGCAATCCGGAGCCTGTTTTTCAGGTGTCTAGAGTCACTATTGATAAAATCTGGCATTTGGGCAAAGATTTGCAACATTTGAAACTAAAAGTGCTAGATTCTGACCGTCGCGTTATGACGTTCTTACTTTTTAGTGATGCAAAAAGTTATTCGTTGAAAACTGGAGATAAAATTTCCATTGTATTCAATCTGGTGCTTAATTCTTGGCAGGGTAAGAAGGATTTGGAAGGAAAGATAATATCAATTAGTGGCGCTAGTGATGATTAATAAATATAGTTGTTAAATTTTACTTCATCTGTTAAAATTTTATATTATGGTACAAGTAACAAGAAAAGATGAGAAAGAGGCTAACGAAAATTTAATTCGTCGTTTCAATCGAAAGGTTCTACAAAGTGGAGTTTTGTCGACTAAAAAGGAAACGTTGAGATTTGAAAAGCCAATTTCCAAGAACGATAGGCGTAAAAAAGCTATAGTCTCAAAAGAACGCCGAGCTGAAAAATTAGCTAAAATCAAGATGGGACTTAGGTAAGTGTCGCTTAAAAAGCGCATTACTGACGACGCGATTGCCGCTTTAAAAAGCGGTGATCGTTTAGTTAGCGAAACACTGCAGTGCCTAAAATCAGTAATTTTGAATCAGGAAATTTCTTTGGGCAAGCGAGATGTCGGCTTAGCCGATGATGAGGTTGAGAAAATTGTTGCTCAAGAAGTTAAAAAACGGAAAGAGGCTAGCGACTTATACTTGAAAGCAAAGCGACCAGAATTATCTGGCAAAGAATTATCAGAGTCCCTTGTTTTAGAGAAATATTTACCAAAGCAACTAAGCGAATCAGACATAGAGGCGCTTATTAATCAAATTATAAAATTAGAAAAGATAGAACTCACTACTGCTAACACGGGACGTATAATCGGTGCAGTGAAAAAGCATGCGGGTAATTCAGCCGAAGGATCGATAATCTCAAAAATAGTGTCTAATAAAATTAATCAAAATTAGGGGGAGCTATGATAATTTGTTTTTTTGGCCTAGCCGGATCTGGCAAGAGCACGCAGGCGGGGCTACTTGCCGAAAAGCTTGATTATGCTCATATTAGCGTAGGTCAGTTACTCAGAGAGTCTCACGGCGAGCATCTGATTGAATATATGCAAAAAGGGCGATTAATAAACCCGATGGTGGTTAATGAAGTGTTGCGTGAAGCTTTAGACAAGTTGATAGACAAGGGGGTCAAGGGAATTATTCTTGACGGCTACCCACGGCAGATGGAACAGGCTACTTGGTTGATGGATAATCGCCAAAAATATGATGTTAAGCTAGCTGTGGTAATCGATGTTCCAGAGGCTGAAGTTGCGAAGCGCTTGCTTGCTCGAAGACGCGTTGATGATAACAAAGAAGCGATTATTAATAGAGTTAAGATATTTAAAACTGAGACAGAGCCTGTGATTCAATATATGAAGCAGAGTGGCGTTTATATTTTGAGGGTTAGTGGTCAACCGCCAATAGAAGAGGTTAGTCAAACCATCTGGAACCAGGTAAAAAATGTCGCTACAATCGCCTAAAACTGAAGCTCAGATCCAGGCAATGCGAGATGGTGGGCAGATTCTTGCCCAGCTTATGATTGACCTAAAAAATTATATCAAACCAGGAATGACCGGTATTGAAGCAGATAACTGGGTTGGTGAACAAATAGTTGAGAGAGGTGCTTCGGTATCTTATAAAGAGCCTGATGTGATGTTTCCTGGTAACATTTGTATTTCAGTAAATGAATACATCGTTCATTCTCTGCCGACAGATCAACCATTTGAAATTGGGGATGTCGTCAGTTTTGATTTAACGATCACGTACAAGGGAATGAAAGTTGATTCGGCTTTTACGATGGTTGTTGGCGAGGAGCCTAGAGGCGTCAAAAAGCATCTCCTAAATACAACCGAGAGAGCGCTTTACGCTGGCATTGAACAAGTAAAACATGGCGCTAGAGTTGGTGACATATCTAACGCAGTTGAACAAGTGCTAAGAAGAGGAAAATTAGGAGTCGTGACTAATTTGGTAGGGCATGGGATTGGTGAGAAAATCCATATGCCGCCAGAAGTTCCAAATTTTGGAGCGGCTGGTACTGGCCCGATGTTGTCATCTGGCGATACTATCGCCATAGAGCCAATGGCAAGTTTAGGTGGACCTAATATAGTTACTGATAGAAACGATGGATGGTCGATTTTTATGAAGGACGGATCATTGTCGGCTCATTTCGAGCATACTGTTTTAGTTACCAATAGTGGGTGCGAGATTTTAACCCTCTTAAAATAATTTATTTTTTTGGCCATAAGCGGTATAATGAAGTCTATGCAAGAAGATTCTAGAACCATTGTAGGCGTAGATTTAGGAACAGTCTCTACGCGCGTAGTCGCAGGCCATATCAATAAAGATGGCGAAATTTCAGTAATTGGCGTAGGCAAAGTCCCTACAGGAGGTATGCGAAAAGGAGCAGTTGATAAGTTAAACCCTTTAGCAAAATCAATTGATGATGCACTTGGAGAGGCTGAAAGAATGGCTGGATTTGAAATTAATTCTGCTACGATTAATATCAATGGATCTAGTATTTTATCAACTAAAATTAATGGAATGATCGCTGTTTCTGATGGTGAGGTTGGAGATACTGATATTATTCGCCTCGAAGACGTATCCACTCTCGGCAAAGTACCACCAAATCGGGAGATATTGGTTGTTGTTCCTCACGAATATATTCTGGACGGTCAATCAGGCATTAAGGACCCTATCGGGATGATGGGTTCTAGGTTGGAAATTAAAGCGAGTGCAATTTCTGTTTTGACTCCAGCTATGCAGAATCTTCAAAAAGTAACAGATTTAGCTAGAGTGCAACCTAGCGACATAGTGATTTCACCTATGGCTGCCGCAAAAGCAGTTCTGGATGACAAACAAATGGATAATGGCGTAGCTTTGATTGATTTGGGGGGAGCGACTACGGGTATTGCGATATACGAAGATGGAGATATTCAATTCTCTAGCGTATTGCCTTATGGTGGCAATAACATTACTAATGATTTAGCAATAGGCCTTAGAACGACACCAGAAGTCGCAGAACAGGTTAAACTAGTTCATGCTGATGCAAAGTTTGAGGATCTAGAAAAGCAGGTTTCGATTAAATTCGCAAAGAAAAATTACGAGTTTGGCTTGAGGGATATCAATAGTATCGTCGATGCAAGATTGAATGAAATATTTGAGTTAATCTCAACTAAATTAAAAGAGTCTGGTTATTACGGCAAATTACCAAATGGATTGGTTCTGGTTGGCGGTGGTGCAAACCTAAAAAATATCGATTCATACGCAAAGGAATTTTTAGGACTTTCGGTCGAAATAGGAATGCCAGCGAAAAATCTTAAGGGCTTAACAGAAAAAGTTGATACGCCTGAATTTGCAACTGCAGTTGGGCTAATGATTCAAGATAATTTAGCTTATGAAAAAAATCTTGGCTTGCATTCAAAAAAACCATCCAAGGGTATGTTTGATAAAATTACAAAATTTTTTAAAAAATAACAAAATTGATATACTAGAATAAAGGGGAAGTATAATGCCGGAAATTAAACCAACAGAAATCGAAAGTTTTGCAAGCATCAAAGTTGTCGGCGTAGGTGGGGCTGGAGGCCAAGCTATAAACCGAATGAAAGAGGCTGGACTTCGCGGTGTTGAGTTTATCGCGATGAATACGGACGCCCAAGCGCTTCATAATTCTCAAGCTGATATAAAAATTCATCTTGGCAAGGATACGACCCATGGTTTAGGTGCAGGCGCTGATCCTTCTAAGGGCGAGCAGGCTGCAGATGAGTCGCGTGATGAGATAAAGAAAGCTCTAGAGGGAGCTGACATGGTTTTCGTAACTATCGGAGCAGGTGGTGGGACTGGTTCGGGCGCTGGGCACGTTGTGGCCGAGATTGCTCGGGGACTAGGCATATTAGTCGTAGGCGTTGCGACTCGACCATTTACTTTTGAAGGAGCTAAACGAAAGCAAAACGCTGATTGGGCGATTGATAAGATTCGCAGGCAAGTTGATACCTTGATTACCATTCCTAACGATCGACTTCTTCAAACGATTGACCGTAGAACACCTCTGATTGAAACTTTTAAGATTGCCGACGATGTATTACGTCAGGGCGTTCAAGGCATTTCGGAACTAATTACAGAGCATGGCTTAATCAATCTCGACTTTGCCGATGTTAAAGCGATTATGGCTAACGCAGGGTCAGCTTTGATGGGCATTGGTCGTGCAAGTGGTGAAAATAGAGCCGTAGAAGCTGCAAAACAAGCAATTGAATCTCCTCTAATAGAAGTTTCAATTGATGGAGCTCGTGGTGTCCTATTTAATATTACTGGCGGCTATGATATGAGTATGAGTGAGATTCAAGAAGCAGCAGAATTGATTACCTCCTCGGTAGCTCCCGATGCAAATATTATATTCGGTGCAACTCTAAAGCCAGAGTTAGAAGATGACTTGATTGTAACAGTTATTGCAACAGGCTTTGACTCAATTTATTATAACCAAGATGAGTCCAAAGTCGACGAGGGCGTTATGTCTGAGCCAATTAAAGAAGATTTTGTAGAACCTCAAGTTGAAAATATTAGTTTAGACCTAGACAATGATGACCGAGAAAAGGTTAAGCAAGAGTTTAATAGTGAAGAAGAGGGTAACATTTGGCACACGTCTGACGACGACGAGCTAGATACCCCAGCTTTTCTCAGGCGTCGTAAAAAAGACAGTAAATAATCATGCGAGTTTTGGTAGTTTACAAAAAAGAATCTGATCATGCCAGGGAAGTGTTTGACTATTTACGAGACTTCAAAATTAGAACCGGCGAAGAGGTTGAAGAGATTGATCCAGAAACCCGTGAAGGAGAAGGGTTCTGTATGACCTATGGCATAGTCGAGTATCCAACTATCGCTGCGATTGATGATTCGGGTAGGCTACAACAGATGTGGCGAGGAAGACCTCTGCCACAAATTAGCCAAGTAGCCTTTTATTTGCAGAGCATATAGTATATAGCACTTGACTTTTTATGATGTTTATGCTAAATTATAGGTATAACCTATTAAAATAAAAAGGAAAAATAAAAATGAGCGAAAAAATAAGAGATTATCTAACTCTTGAAGAAGAAGACATAAGACTTAAGGGTCTTGATTTTGCTAAATTCCAAGAAGACAAGCAGGAGCGTGATGAAAACATTGAACTTGATGCTAAAACACTAGCTTTATGGGGTGGAATTGCAATCGAAAATTCAGGATTAGTGGAGCTAGATTTCTAAAAACTAAAAACTAAAATCACAAAATCAAAATAAAAAACGAAAGGTCCAAACAAAAATATGAAAAAAATCTTTAAACGAGTTGCCCTAGCAGCAGTGGTTGTCATGTTAGGTTTATTCGTTTTTGATGGTAATGCCTTAGCAACTAGCGAGGTGAGCGTCAAAATGGAACCGGGAACAACACTTCATTATCTAACAACCGCGAGCGGCAAAAATCTACTCTACTCAGTGAAATCTGATGGGCAAGGTAATTTTTATTATTGTCTAGAACCTTCGCTGAAAGGGCCAGGTTGGCCAGAAGTAGGCACATATCAATCCTTCCCAGCAGGACAACCAAATTTAACTGCACTAGAAAATAGGATTTTGGCTCTTGGCTATCCAAACCAGAGCATACCAGGATTTGAAGGAAGCCGAAATCAATCGTATTATGTAACGCAGGCTGCAATGTACGCTGCATCGAGCAGGGCTTCAACGATTTATGACATCCCAAATCTACGAACCGCCAGTGGCACAGAGTTGCAATATAAAATTTTAACTGCCGTAAAAGACTTATACAATCGAGCTCAAAATTCAGTAAATACTTCAAACAATAGTATTCGTCTAGAAGGCCCAGATTCAGCTAAGCTCGTCGGATCAAATTATGTTTCTGGTCCTTACTATGTAAAAACCGTTAATTCAACGCAGTTTAACTTAAAACTATCCGTTGTAGGTGCAAATAGTGCGTCGATTCAAGATGCGAACGGAAACATAATAAGTTCAGTAACAAAATCAACTACTCCCATTTATGTTAAATACCCAGTTTCCACTAACTCAAATACTGGTAAGATCACTCTAAGAGCCAGCGGAGTTAACACGTATAAAATTGGTCTTTTCTATGCGTCAAGAGTTGAAGGATATCAGAATCAATCGAGTTATTCTAACTATGTAGAAAATGTTGAATTATCGGCTTCATCTAATTGGGTAAGGACAAGCTCTGTTGTTGAGATAACAAAGACCGATGCAACAACTGGTGCACCACTTAGCGGAGCAAGAATTTCAATTTACAAAGACGGAGTAAATTCAGCTGTGTATGAAGGCATTTCTAACGCAAAAGGTCAGATCAGCGTTACCTTGGGGCTAGGGACTTATACATACAGGGAAGTGACTGCGCCAAAAGGTTATTATCTAGTAGAGAGTGTTGGAGCGTTTGAGATAAAAGCAGGAGGCGAGCCAATCAAATTAACTATAAAGAACACTAAAATTCCGATTGGATCTGTTGAAATTTTGAAAGTTGATTCAAGCAATAATAATCCGCTAGCTGGAGCTAGAATAGCGATTTATGATGAATACATGACTAAAAAACTTAGCGAAGGAGTGACCGGAAGTGATGGCATATTGAAAGTTGAATCTCTAGAAGCCGGAAAGTACATGTTCAGAGAGTTGGTGGCTCCAAACGGCTATAAGGCTGCAACGGTTTCCGGACTGTTTGAAATTAAAACCGACAAGGAGTTAGTCAGAATCACATTAAAAAATGATAAACTGGTTGCGCCTAAAGCTCCTACTGGTAAGGTTGAGATATCAAAAACTGATCTGGTGACTAGTGAGCCAATCGCGGGAGCAAAAATTGAAATTTTCGACCGATTGGGATCTAAGATCTATGAAGATATATCTGACGAAAAAGGTAAAATATATGCTGAGTTGCCATACGGTAAATATACTTTCAAAGAAACCGTTGCGCCAGAAGGCTATATCTTAAACACAGTAGAGGGAGAGTTTGAAATAGTCGATTCAAACTCTGTAGTTAAGGCAGAGCTTAAAAATGAAAAGATGCCAGCGTCCGTAGATATGCCTGCCGAGATTCCTAAAACAGGACCTGTCGAAACTGCGATCAGTGTCATTGCAGTTAGCGCGATGTCACTATCGGCGGTATACTGGTACAAATCTCAACAAGCACTGCGTCGACTATAAATTATAAATAAACTAAAACCGCTTTCCCTTAACTGAGAGCGGTTTTTTGTAGGGCTTGATTATCTCTAGTAATTTTGTTATACTCATCACTTGAAATAATAAAAGGAAATTTATGAAAAAAGCAGTCATCAAAGTCGGCGGGAAACAATATATTGTCGCCGAAAAAGAGACCCTCTTGGTGGATCTCCTCCCTGAAGGCACAAAAGAGCTCAAACTTGATGCACTACTAACTTTTGACGGTGACGACGTTGTTGTCGGAACTCCAACGGTAAAAGGTGCGATTGTTTCAGCAAAAGTTAGCGCACCAGAGGTAAAAGGTGAAAAGATTCGAGTAATTCGTTATAAAGCAAAAAAACGAGTTCACAAAGAGATTGGTCATCGCCAAAAATATTCAGCTATTGAGATCGTATCAATAAAATAAATAAAATCCGCCTTGAAAGGCGGATTTTAGATACCGCAAGATTAGCGCTTGTGCTATAATGTTGGTAGATTTATGGCAGGGGAAACAACTATTATTGCTATTGCTAATCAAAAGGGTGGCGTTGGCAAAACCACAACGGCTTTAAACTTAGCTTATTATTTGGCTAAATTAGGTAAGGCTACATTATTGATTGATTTTGATCCCCAGGGCAATGCAACTAGTGGGCTTGGAGTGTCAAAAACCGATATGCCATGTAGCATGTCAGACGTAATTCTGGAAAAATGCCATATAAATGATGCAATATTTCCGACGGAATACGACAAACTTGATTTAGCCCCAAGCCAATCAACTCTCGCAAATGCTGAGGTTGAACTTGCAAAAGCTGACAGAAGATTTGTCAGGATGCGTAATGAGATTGCTGATTTAAAGAAACGTTATGATTTTGTTATTATTGATTGTCCGCCTAGCTTGAGCTTGCTTACCGTAAACTCGTTGATAGCGGCTAAATATGTCATCATGCCAGTTCAAACTGAGTTTTATGCACTTGAAGGCTTGGGCCAATTGCTCGAAACAATGAAAATTATTCGTGCTGGAATGAACCCTGGTTTAGAGTTGCTGGGAGTTTTGCCTACTATGGTCGACTCTCGGACCGTTCTATCAACGCAGGTAATAGCTGAGATAAAAAAGCATTTTGGACAAAAGGTTTTTATAAATGCTATTCCGAGAAATATCCGCTTAGCTGAGGCTCCAAGCCATGGGATTCCAATTGGCGAGTACGATCGTTTTTCTAAGGGAGCAAGGAGCTATAAGGCTTTCGCTAAGGAGGTAATTAATCGTGTCAAGTAATAAAAAAGCATTAGGTAGGGGATTTGAATCTTTAATTCCAACAGAATTGTTTGATGAAATGTTTGACCCAACCAGAGTAGAAGACGCTAAATTAAGTAGTTTAGCGGATATCAGTCTTGATAAGATCATTATCGATCCGAATCAACCTAGAAAATTATTTAAAGAAGATGCCTTAGGATCACTGGCTGAATCGATAAAAAATTACGGTGTTTTACAACCGATTGTTCTGGTGAAAATGGGCGATAAATATCAAATTGTAGCTGGAGAGCGAAGATACAGAGCTTCATTGATGGCTGGATTAGATAAAATTCCAGCAATCGTTAGATCGCTCTCAAGTCAGAATAAACTTGAACTTTCGCTGATTGAGAACATCCAGAGAGAAGAGCTAAATATTATCGAAATTGCTACTGGCTATCTGAAGTTACGTGATCAGTTTAACATGTCACTAAATGAAATTGCTGAAAAGGTCGGCGGGAAAAGTATAAGCGCTATAAGCAATACTTTGCGGTTACTAAAATTACCTCATGAAGTAATTGAACTATTATCGGGAGGTCTGTTGACCGAAGGTCAGGCGAGGCCATTGATTGGCTTGGACAAAAGCATTGCTAGCAAGCTAGCAAAACTAATTGTTAAACACGGTTGGTCCGCTCGAAGAATCGAACAAGTGGTGTCCGAATTAGACGTAAAAACTGAAAAATCCGACTTAGAAAAATTCGTGAGAATCATATCGACTAAGGACGCAAAAAAAATGTCTGCTGACATATCCAAGCGCTTGTCAACTGAGGTCCGTGTTAAAACCTCAAAAAATGGTACTGGCAGCGTGGTTATCGCTTTTAAAAACATTGATGATTTAAATCGAATTAAATCTTTTCTTAAATAATCTATCTAGAGTCTTAAGCCTAGAATATCTTATTCATAATTTAGAATAGCCTGAATTTATTAACAGGGAAAAGTCTAAGTTTGACTGGACCAACGACTGAATAAAGCTGGATATTTCCTAGTCCATTTCGTGAGTCATAAGAATTATTGCCGTCACGGTGATCCCCTGATACGAAAATTGTTTTGTCTTGAACGATGGTGTCAATATTGCCTGAAGCGGGGGTTCTAGGTTCGTCTTTTAAGCCTTCATTTGGATTAAAGCCATTGGGATTTTCATCATTGTAAACGGTAATTTCTCCATCTTTGACAACGACTCTTTCGCCAGGTAAGCCAACCACTCGTTTTATCAAGTATCTATCGGCCTGAGTTGACATATTGGAGGGGTTTCTGGGGTTTTCAAAGACGATAATTTGGCCTCGCTTCGGGACGTAAGGTTCATTTTTTATCATTGACCATGTTACGGGCAACCGGTTAACTATTACTTGCTCTCCATCGTGTAACGTGTCTTCCATGCTTCTTCCTACGATACTATAGCTACGAAAGACAAAGCTATTTATAATAAGAGTTCCAAGTATCACGGCTACGACAAAGTAAATGATACTAGTCATATCTCGTAAGTAATTTTTACGATTAATATTGATATTACTCATAATCTAGATAACTATTATAGCACAACAAGCTTGTGTTTTAGCTTTGTAAGCTATCCAAAAATAATGTATAGTGATATATGCTTATGAAAAATAAACGCAATCAGAGTCTTGATGGTTTTCTCGCTAGGCGTCAGAGGACTATGTCGGAAGGAACAAAACAAAGTAGCAGGGCGATAAATTCCCATGCGCGTAAGGTCATGAAGGCTAACGCACCGGCGGAAGCTAATGATAAAAAATTAACATCACTATGTCCTGTCAATTCTATAGAAAGGCTAAGCCCCATAACAGTAGAAAGCAATTCTGAGACGCCAAAACCAAGAAAAAAATCAAAGTTAACTAAACTCATTAGAAGATTTTTATTATTGGCGCTTTTAATTGCTGTATCATTCGGTGGCTACTATGCACTGCGCATGATTAGCGCAAGCAGCAAGATATTCAATGGTAATATTGTAGATTTATTTTCTAAGGTTGAGCTAAAAAAAGATGAGAACAATCGAACAAATATTTTGATTTTTGGCACGTCCGAAGACGGTGATAACGGAACTCATCCGGGAGGAGATTTAACTGATTCAATCATGGTCGCTAGTTTCAGTCATGATACTAAAGCCGTGTCATTTGTTAGTTTACCCAGGGATTTATGGGTTAAGCTAGATGAAGCTTGTACGGTTGGTTACTACGAAAGGATAAACACAGTTTATATGTGTGGTTCCGATAACGGAGAAAATGAATCTGCCGGAGCGAACGCTTTGGCCAAAAAAGTAACAGAGATTACTGGTCTAGCAATAAACTATTACGTGCATGTTAATTTTGGCGCGGTTGAAAAACTGGTTGATGCCGTTGGCGGTTTGCAGGTTATGATAGAGAGCGATGATCCGCGAGGAATTGCCGATCTAGGTTTTGCGTATCCGAATGGTTTAACCCCAGTTTTAAATGGTCATGAAGTTCTTGATCTTACTCGAGCTCGCAATGCGTATGTTGGCTATGGCATACCGTCAAATTTTGAGCGAGAAAAAAATCAGCAGAGAGCTCTTCAAGCTTTATTTAAAAAAATTATGAGTAGTGAAAGTTTATATAATATAAATCGAATTAGCGCGATAATGGAGACGCTCGGAGACAATCTTAAAACCGACATTACAATGTCTGAAGTTCGCTCTGCTATAGATCTAGGCAAACAGATTGATCTTGAAAATGGCGAAAAATTAGGCTTCCAAGACAGTGGCAATGCCGTAGTAAAAAGTGCAAATATCGGCGGTAGGTCAGTTCTAGTTCCCGTGGCAGGAGAGTTCGATTACTCAGGCATAAGAAGCTTCATCACAAAGAGATTAAATTCTGAACCGTTCGTGAAAGAGGAAGCTGTTATCGGAGTGTATAACGCTTCTGGAGTGGAAGGGTTGGCGCGCTTAAAAGCTGCTGAAATTGAAGCCAAAGGTTTTACTGTTGGCGAAATTAGTAATGCTTCAGATCAAACATGGCCTTCTGATGTTGTCATTTATCAATTAAATCCGGAAAAGCCCGAAACTGGCAAAAAACTGTCAGCGATTTATAACCAAGAAATTACTGAGTCAGCGCCATCTTTTAGTTACGATCTAACTATGGACTTTCTTGTCGTTTTTACGGCTGAATAGAGGTATACTATTACCATGAAGTTTTCATCGGATAGGAAAATTAATTATAAGGCTCTCTTTAGCACAACAACTTATAGCCTGTTAAATGTGGCCATGGTTATAGCCGCTTGGGTGGCAGTAGTGGCTATCAATTCGCCTCTGCTAGCACTATTTATAATTCTACTCGGTAAGTGGCGAGTATTTGCCGTTAAGAGAAGATACTGGACAGCAAACATTCAGTCAAATATGGTCGACTACATAGTTGGTTTTAGTTATGTAGTAATTATGAGCAATGTTGGGGTTGAAAATGTCTTTTCGCAAACACTGCTAGCAATTTTGTATACCGCTTGGCTTTTATTTATTAAGCCCCAATCCTCCATTAAGTTTATTAAAATACAGGCACTAGTCGGCTTGTTTACTGGATTAAGCGCCTTAAGTGCTGTTTCGTACGATTGGGCTCCGCTTACTTCATTAGCTCTCGTAGCTATGATCGCATATTTTAGTTTCAAACATGCAACGGCACACGTAGATGGGATGAACCACACATTTTTTGGTTTAATGTGGGCGTTGATGCTGTCTGAGTTGGCATGGATATTGTTGAATTGGACTACTGCTTATTCAGTTAGAGTTGGAACCTTCTTGGCGCTTGGTGATTTTAAGGTGTCTCAATTGGCAATTATTTCAACTATTTTAAGCGGTGTAGCTTGGACGGTAATTGATAAAGAAATTGGCAATTTGCGAGAAGACGCCAAATCTTTCTTTTTTGACAACAAACTTCCCATAATATTTTCAATCATTATGACTTTGGGGCTAATCTTTTTGTTTTCTCAAGCTACTATTGGTCTATAGGTGGAATAAAGTAATATAGCCCGACGAAGCAATCCCTCTGGCGCCGATATTCTTTAACATTTGTTGAATTTCTTTTGTTTGGGACATGTCACTTTCGAGTAAAAACATACAGCTGTAATTAGTTTTTTCTTCAGCAATTTGATGAATAAACTTTTTGATCAAGCTTAGACCATTGTCAGGGGCGAATATAGCAATTTTTGGCTCAAACTTCACACCATCTACATAATGCCACTTTTTATTCACGTAAGGTAGGTTTGCAAGGATAATATCAAACGAGGAACCGGTTTTAGCCAATAGGTTTGATTTGATAAACTGAACATTAAGATTATGCTTTTTCGCATTTTTTGATGCGATCTTGAGAGCTTTTGGACTGATGTCTGACTGAGTCAGTTTGAAGTTAATTCCTAGTCTTGACAATTCTATTGCTAGAGATTGACCCAATACCCCAGAGCCACAACCGACGTCCAGAATATTAATTGTATTTTGAGAAGGTAGGCTATTCAGTGCCAACTCAATCATGTCTTCTGATTCTTGGCGGGGAATAAGTACATCTCTGCTGACGATAAAATCATGTCCAAAAAACTCTTTAGTCCCAGTCAAATAAGCAATTGGGAAATCTTTTAACCTCATTCTTAATAGTCTATTAGCTTGTCTTATTATCGTAGGCGATAGGTTGCGCTCAGGGTGGGCGTGTAAAGTTTGTCTGTTGGTTTTTAGCACTGTTGCCAGTATCAATTCACTGTCTAAGCTAGAAGAGTTGAAGCCCGAATGGGATAACCTCTTTCTCGCATATTGTAGCCAATCGCTAACAGTTTTAATTTTTTGCGATTTCTTCGGCATTTAATTCTCGCTCATAGGCCCCTAGATTATCAATTAAGTCTTGGATATCTCCATTCATCGCTATTGGTATGTTGCTCCTGGAATAACCAATTCTATGGTCGGTAATCCGATCTTGAGGGTAGTTATAGGTGCGAATTTTTTCGCTTCGGTCCCCAGACCCGATTAAACTCCTTCTCGTAGCTTCGAGCTTAGATTGTTCCTCTTCGATTTTAATCTGCAAGAGTCGGCTTCGAAGTATACCCATCGCTTTGATGCGATTTTTGATTTGTGATTTCTCATCTTGATTGGTGACTACTATCCCGGTTGGCAAGTGAGTTATGCGCACAGCGGAATCGGTAGTGTTAACGCTCTGGCCGCCGTGTCCTCCTGATCTATAAACATCAACCCTTAGGTCATTTGGATTAATCTCGATGTCCGTTTCTTCGGCTTCTGGAAGCACAGCTACGGTAACTGTGCTAGTGTGGATCCTGCCTTGCGATTCAGTCTGAGGGACCCTTTGGACTCGGTGAACTCCAGACTCGAATTTAAAGGTTCCATAGGGGTTAAGACCTTTTACTGAAAAAATAACTTCTTTGTACCCGCCAGTGTCATTTGAACTGTCGCTCAGGAGTTCGGTTTTATAATTATTTTGTTCGCAATACCTAAGATACATACGATATAAATCGCTAGCGAACAGGCTAGCCTCATCGCCGCCAGCTCCAGCTCTTATCTCGATAATTGCATTTTTTTCGTCATTAGGGTCTTTAGGGGAAAGCGCAATGAACAGATCTTCATCGATTTTTTGTACTTGATCTTCTAGCTCATCTAATTCTTCTTTGACTAGTTCTAACAAGCTCTCATCTGATTCGCTTTCAAGCATTTGTTTGGCTTCATCGATTCTTTTTAGGTAAGTTTCTTTAAGCTCTAGTTTTGATATTATCTCAACTAATTCATTGAATCGACGATTGTTTTTAGCATATTCTGGATTACTGTACGAATTAGGATTAGACAAGAATAGCTCTAACCCAGCCTTTTCATCTTTGAATTTATTTATGTCTAGATTTAATTTCATATTATATTTTAAGATTATAGCAAATTTAGCAAATAAAAATCTTCGCTTCTATTCATAAGAAACGAAGATTCAAATTACAACTATTTATCGGTTTTCGGAGTAGTTTTTTTGCTGATTTTTTTAGTTTTGTCTGTCTTTTTCGCAAGTTTCTTTGCACGCTCAGCTTTATATTCTTCTGCTTTGGCAAATTTGCTCTTGAAGCGGTCTACGCGGCCTTCGATGTCAATAATTTTTTCTTCACCTGTGAAGAAGGGGTGAGAGGCGCTTGAGATGTGGACTTTTACGAGGGGGTACTCTTTGCCATCTTCCCATTTAATGGTTTCTTCGCTAGCTACAGTGCTCTGAGTTAGGAAGCTAAAGCCGGCCGTTTCGTCGCTAAATACGACAGGTCGGTATTCTTGTGGGTGTATACTGTTTTTCATATCCAGAGCATTTTACCCCATAGAAGTAAAAATGTCAAAAATTAACACCCCAGCTAAGCTGGGGTGTTGAAAGTTATTTCACTGTAAGAATTCGGAAAGCATCCTCCCATAGTTCAGAGAATATTGCGCGTTTAAACTTAGCTCTCCTACGATAGACCCATCATCAAGTTCGGAAAATTGTAAAATTGTATCCGTTTGCTCAGGATCAGATTTGTATTTAAATTTGTGAAAGGTCGGGCTACTGCCGTTTATAAAATAAAATTTTATAAATTTTGTGCCGTCTATATTTACCGCATAGCTAGTTCGATTCAACTTAGCTAAATCGATTGCCGATATTATCCTGCTAGATTCGGGCTCAATAAAGCACATTAGAATCGGAGTTGTCCCGCGCTCTACAAGCTCTATGGCAAATAACTCTCCGCTGATGGATTTTTGTTTTTTTTCATCTAACGCTTTAATGTAGATTAAGTAAACAGAAAGAAAACCTAAGAGCACAATTACCCATTCCTGCCAATTTGTAATAAAGAACTGTTTCATAATAACCCTCCCGTTTTATGAAATATTTAGATATTATAACAGTAATCTTAGTTATCTCAAGCATAAGCCAGATAAAGGTGTTGTTGACAATAGAGGTGGACAGTGTATAATCCGTAGGGTAACAAAATTTAACGACACAGCTTTTAGCAAAACTTCTAATTTAAATAATAAGGGCTAAAAGCGAAGCAAAAGGAGTATCATGAGCAAAGTCGAAATCGACGTTAAGGCTTTATTGGAAGCTGGAGTTCATTTTGGGCATAAAACTAGCCGTTGGCATCCAAAGATGGCTAAGTATATTCATAGCAAACGCCAAGATGCACATATTATAGACCTAATGAAAACAGTTGAGGGGCTAGAAGAAGCTTTAGCTGCTGTTTCTAAGGCTGTGGCTAAGGGCGGTAAAGTATTAATTGTTGGTACTAAAAAACAAATTAAAGACGAGGTCCGTCGAGTCGCTGAAGCCACCAATCAACCTTATGTAAATGAACGATGGGTAGGTGGAACGTTGACAAATACCAAAACCATTGCTTCGCAGGTTCGCAAGTTACATAAATACGAAAAGCAAATGGCAACGGGTGAATTCGAAAAGCACTACAACAAGTTAGAGATTCAACGTTTTCAAGAAGAAATCGATGCTCTAAATCTTAAATACGCCGGTGTGAAAAACTTAGTTTCTAAGCCAGCGATCGTCTTTGTAGTTGATGCAATGGTAGAGAAAAACGCAATCAAAGAAGCAAACAAGATGAGCATCCCTGTGGCAGCAATTGTAGACACCAATGTTAATCCAGAGGGCATTGATTATGTTATCCCAGGAAATGATGATGCAACTAAGGGTCTGAAATTAATTTTAAGCTATCTTGAGCAAACAATTTCTGAAACCGAAGTGAAAATTGAAAAACCAATCGAGAAGGTTAAGGGGTAGTGACGATGGCGATAACGATTGACGATATAAAAAAATTAAAAGACCTAACCGGAGTTGGTCTAACCGACGCTAAGCAAGCGCTAGTTGAAGCTGAAGGCGATTTTGATAAGGCACTAGAGGCTATGCGAAAAAAAGGTTTGACAAAAGCTGAAAAGCGCGGCGAACGCGAAACTAGGTCAGGAATCATTTCTAGCTATGTTCACGATGGACGAATCGGAACTTTGGTTGAGCTAAATTGCGAAACAGATTTTGTTGCAAAGACAGATGAGTTTAAAGATTTAGCATATGAGATTGCGTTGCAAGTGGCAGCGATGAATCCGGTTTACGCTAATATTAGTGATATTCCCGGCGACGAGATAGATCGAGTAAAACAAGAATTTATTTCAGCTGATGCACTAAAAGGTAAACCAGCAGAGATTGCCGAAAAAATCGTTACTGGACAAATGGATAAGTACTTTGCTGAAAAGACTTTAGTTAAGCAGGCTTACTTTAAGGATGATTCTAAAACGATAGAGGATCTAATTAAGGAAAAGATTGCTAAGTTAGGCGAGAATATTAATATTAAGCGAATTGTGCGAATCGAAGTCGGTTTAGATAATGAATAGAATTTAACTCTTACAAACTAAATCGTCCGTTTTGCACGGACGATTTAGCTTTTAGAGACTGTACTATTTTACGGTTTTTAGAATTTTATTCTTTAACTTCTTATCTAACTCGGAAAGGCTAGCAATCTTTTCGATTTTTTTCGTACCCAATACGGTTTCAGCCTCTTCGCCGAATTTAATTGATGTTAGCTTTTCCCAGGTATTGTCAGAATAGCCGAGCAGCATGTTGTCCTCTTCGTAATTAACTCCGCGGAAAAAGCCCTTTTGGGTAGGCATTTGCAATTTAGTTACTGGGATTTTTGAATTTTTAGTTTTGCCTTTTAGCTGGTTTAAGACGATGATTTTTATTTCACTTGACTCGGGCATTACTATTTCAATGCTTTTTGAATCGTATGTAAGAAAGTTTTTGTTTTTATTTATTTTCATATTTATAATAATAGCACTTATGTTAATAATTGTCAAGTACTACAACATCAAATATCGAAAATAAACATCGGGGTAAGACGCTAAAATTTGCTATAATTAATCTATAAATAACGAGGTAAGAAATGTTTGATTTTAAAAAATGCCAAACCGAGATGGAACAGATCGTTGATTTTTTTAATCAGAAAATGAACTCAATCAGAGCTGGTAGGGCTCATCCCTCGATGCTAGACAATGTTAAAGTTGAGGCTTATGGCAATTTGATGCCATTAAATCAAGTTGCAAATATATTAATTGCAGATGCCCAATCATTGGTAATCACCCCCTTTGATCCTAGCACCGTCAAAGCAATTGCTTCAGCCATACGAAATGATCAATCCTTGGGATTCAACCCCAGCGATGATGGTCGGGTTGTGCGCGTACCTATTCCGCCACTAACAGAAGAGCGACGTCGAGAGATAGTTAAACAGACTCACGAAAAAGTTGAAGAGGCTAAAATATCGATTAGAAATGCTCGTCAGGATAGCATAAAAGAAGTTAAAAGATTGAAAGATGCAAAATCTATATCTGAAGATGATGAGAAGCGATATGAAAAAGATATCCAAGATTTAGTAAATCGAACTAATGAGAAAATCGAAGAAATATTCAAATTGAAGGAAAAGGAATTGATGACCGTCTAGGTCAAATAAATATATCATGACAGTTTTGGGGATTATAGTTGGATTGCTATCGCTGACATTTTTAGTGGCAATACATGAATTCGGCCATGCTTTTTTGGCGATCAAATCTGGCGTTAAAGTAAGAGAATATGCCTTAGGCTTCCCTCCTAATTTATTTACGTATAAGATGAAATCTGGCATAAAATTTATGCTGAATGCATTGCCAATCGGTGGATACGTAAAGCTAAAGGGAGAATTTGACGCTGCTGACAAACCAGGTGATTACGGAAGTGCAACTTATCTTCAAAAAACTATGATTCTTTTCGCTGGCGTACTCATGAATTTTCTATTTGCAGCACTTGTTTTTATGGTTCTGTCTTGGTTTGGTTTGCCAAAGATAATCAACAATCAGTTTGTTATGCCAAATGACAACGAGATAATATCAGAACCAGTTAGCGTTGCCTTCGTAGTGGATAATTCACCAGCTGATAAAGCTGGCATTATGGAGGGCGACAGGATAATTTCATTAGCTGATGAAAAAGTTGTTTTAAGTAGCGATTTGCCAAAATTGACAAAAAAATATCAAGGCCAAAATGTTAAGCTTATTTTAGAGAATCGAGCAGGGGCTACTATAACTAAATATGTTCAGTTGCGTGATCAACAAAATGCAAATGGGCTTCTCGGCGTAGCCCCTGCCCAAGAAATTTACATTAAAGCCACTTGGAGTTCACCGGTTGTTGGAGTGGTAACTGCCGGTCAGCTTGCCTATGAAACCCTATCGGGCATGGGTAAAATGCTGTCTGACTTAGGGAGCGGCCTGTTATCAAAATTTAGCTCTGATGACGGCATCCGTCGGGACGGCGAGGCTAAAATAGCCTCAGTTGGTGCTTCTGTGGCTGGCCCGATTGGTGTTTTAGGAGTGATATTCCCAAATCTTCTCTCAACTGACTTAAGAACATTTGCCTTTGTCGTGGCCATACTCTCGATAACTTTAGCCGTAATTAATTCATTGCCGATTCCTGCGCTAGACGGTGGTAGGTGGTTTGTCACTACAGTTTTTAAAGTTTTGAAGAAGCCATTAGGCAAGGACATTGAGGAAAAAATTCATGGCACGGGGATGATGTTATTATTAATACTAATGGTTGTTATGCTGGTGAGCGATGTTGCAAAATTATTTTAACCAAAAGAATAAGCCAACTGCTCAGGTTGCTAGTATCGTAACTATAATTGCTTGGTTCGGAATTGCGCTTTTTCTAGCTATTTTTCTCTTAACTAATTTCCTATCCATTAGTTTTGTCTCTGACTTATTTAATCGATTAGTACCTAGTGATTTTGTTTATGGCTTGATGATTATGGTCGCAACGTGGATCCTTAGTTTAGCGATATACGTATATCTCCCAACTGTAATGGACTTTGCACCCAAGTTTAAAGCGTTAATGGCTACTTCTTGGGGTGAAGTTGGTATTAAATCTTGGCCTAAGTGGAGAGACATATTCTGGCCAATAAGCGGTTTTATAGTTTACATGATTTTAACTATAGGTTTGTCGCAACTTGCTGATAAGGTTATCCCTTGGTACGATTTGTATCAAAAGCAAGATTTAGGTTTTGACATCTCGCTTGCTACAACCATCCTTGATCGATTTGCACTGTTTCTTATGCTTGTAATTTTGGCGCCAGTCGCAGAAGAAGTTATGTTTAGGGGTGTAATCTATGGAAAGTTGAGAAAAGTTTCGACAGCTGTAGTTTCTACATTATTAGTTAGCCTAGTGTTTGGGTTAGCTCATATGTCCTGGAATGTTGGAGTTGACACCTTTGCTTTATCTATAGTATTGTGCATCATGAGAGAAGCGAGCGAAAGTATTTATCCGGCCATTGTTTTGCACGTTATTAAAAACAGCATTGCTTTGGTGGCATTATTTTATATTTAACAAAAGGAGCTCAAGATGAAATACACTCAACTTTTTACTAAGACGCTTAAAGAAGCCCCAGCTGATGAGGTTTCGAAAAACGCCCAACTACTTATCAGGGCTGGATTTGTCTATAAAGAGATGGCCGGAGCTTACGCCTATCTACCTTTGGGCTTGAGGGTGGTTGAGAAAATAAAACAGATTGTACGTGAAGAAATGAGTTCCGTTGATAGCGAAGAGCTCATCATGACCGCTCTGCAACGCAAAGATATTTGGGAAATGACTGGGCGGTGGGATGATGAAACGGTTGATATCTGGTTCAAAACAGCCCTGAAGGACGGCACGCCACTTGGCCTAGGCTGGAGCCATGAAGAGCCTATTGTTGAGATGCAAAAACAGTACATCCATAGCTATAAAGATTTACCAGTTAGCTTGTATCAATTCCAAACCAAACTACGCAACGAGCTCCGAGCAAAAAGTGGCATCATGCGTGGTCGTGAGTTTGTTATGAAAGATATGTATAGCTTTCATGCAACGGCCGATGATTTAGCTAGTTACTACGACAAGGTTACCGAAGCCTACAAGAGAGTTTTTGACCGCATAGGTATCGGTAAAGACACCTATGTTACGTTTGCAAGTGGTGGCGCTTTCACAAAGTTTAGCCATGAGTTCCAGACTATCTGTGATGCGGGCGAAGACGTCATATACTTACACCGCGAAAAAAATATTGCCGTCAATGAAGAGGTTCTCGAAGATGCTGTCAAGGAGCTTGGTGTATCAAAAGATGAACTAGAAGCCGTTAAGACGGCCGAGGTTGGTAATATCTTTAACTTTGGCACCCAAAAAGGTGAAGAGATGGAGTTGCAGTTTACGGACGAAGATGGATCCAGAAAGCCAGTCTATCTCGGCTCTTACGGTATTGGTGTTACGCGCCTGATGGGTGTTGTTGCCGAGAAATCATCAGACGACAAGGGTCTGATTTGGCCAGAACAAATTGCTCCTTTTAAAGCCTGCTTGATTGGGATAGGGGAAATGGGAGAGGAATTAGCCGAAGAGGTTTATCATGATTTTTTGAGCAAGGGTATTGAGCTATTTTACGACGACAGAGATGAGAGGGTCGGTAAAAAATTTGCAGATGCTGAGTTAATGGGAATGCCTTATCGGCTGGCGTTAAGCGATAAACTAGGCAAAGGTAGAGTTGAGGTTATGGACAGAAAAACAGGGGAGATTGCAATATTGACAATGTCTGAAGTCCTTGCTAAACTGTCTTAGATTGACAATTTAGAGGTTTTTATCTGAGCAATAGCTCAATTTAATTTAGTCAAAAAGCGTATGGCGTCAATCAATTAAAATAAGAATTTTAAGAAGGAAATTATGATAAAAAAAGTTTTTCATTTGACTGAAGACGGATTAAACGAACTTGGCGCAGAGCTTGAAATGCTTAAATCTCAGAGGGGTGAAATTGCTGACAAAATAGCCGCAGCTCGTGATTTTGGCGATTTGAGTGAAAATGCTGAGTATGATGCTGCTCGAACCGAGCAGAGCCTGGTTGAGACAAGAATTGTAGAGATAGAAGACATTCTGATGAACGCCTCAATTATTAATCCTGCAAGTTCAAATAAGGTTCAAATTGGTAGTTGTATTACCTTGAAGGCTGGCGCAAAAACTAAGAAATTTTATTTGGTTGGCCCGGTTGAAGCAAATCCGCTCGAAGGAAAGATTAGCAATGAATCTCCGATGGGCGCTTCTATGATGGGTAAAAAAGTTGGTGAAACTTTTGAGGTCAAAACTCCAAAAGGCAAGATTGAATATAAAATTGAAGCAATCAGCTAAAAATATTAATTTGATTTGGCTATAGCGTCGAACTTTCGGCGCTATTTTGTTTATCTATAATTTTTTATATAATGACTGTCATGGCAACACTGCAAGACTATCGAAACGAGAGGCTAAAAAAGCGAGAGCAACTATTAACGCTTGGCTTTAATCCCTACCCAAGCAAAACTAAGCGGACTCACTGTTTAGCTGAGATTACTAAAGATTTTTCTAAATTAGAAAACACAGACGTATCGGTAGTTGGTCGAATTCAATCAATTAGGAAATTCGGCAAACTAGCATTTATAGTCGTTAAAGACTCAACCGGCCATTTGCAACTTTTTGTTAAAGCCGGAGAGATAAAAGACACCGATCCACAAAATAACCTTATCGGCATAAAAGATTTAAACCTACTTGATACTGGTGATTTCATTGAAGCAAACGGGGCTGTAATTAAGACTCAGACTGGTGAAATATCGATAGCCGTTGAGAGTATCAAGATGCTTTCTAAATCTTTGCGACCGATGCCATCAGCAAACGATGGGTTTGTCGATAAGGAACAGAGATTGCGTCGAAGGTATGTTGATATGAACGTTAATGATGAGATTCGTCAAAGATTTAATCGTCGTTCAAAGTTCTGGCAAGCTACCAGAGACTATCTAAATAATTCGGGATTTATAGAAGTTAACGTCCCCGTGCTCGAACATAGTACGGGCGGAGCAGATGCTAATCCGTTTGTAACTCATATGGATGCACTTGGAGAAGATTTTTATCTTAGAATTAGCCATGAGTTGCCGCTTAAGAGATTGATTGGCGGCGGTTTTGAAAAAGTCTATGATCTCGGGCCTAGATTTAGAAACGAAAATTATTCGGATGAGCATTTGCCTGAGCATATAGCTATGGAGTGGTACTGGGCTTATGCTAACTGGCAAGATGGTATGGCTTTTATGGAAAATATGTATAAATATGTTTTGGAAAAAACTTTTGGCACCCTTAAGTTTAAAATCGGTGATTTTGAAATAGACATGTCAAAGAAGTGGGAAATTTGGGATTACGCAGAAACTATCAAAAAGAATTACGGAGTAGATGTTTATAGGTCGAGCTTAGATGAAATTAAAAAAGCTCTCAAGGATAATAAATTAGAGGTTGAAAAAACAGAAAATCGGGCAAGAGGAATTGATAAACTATGGAAGAACGTTCGCAAAAAAGTTGGTGGACCGGTATGGCTTGTCAATACGCCTAAATTTATTTCTCCGTTAGCAAAGGTTAACCCAGAAGACAGTCAAGCAGTTGAGCGTTTTCAGGCAGTTATTGCTGGTTCTGAGCTAGGTAATGGCTATTCGGAGTTAAACGATCCAATCGATCAATTGGAGCGCTTCAAAGAGCAACAGGCGATGCGAGATGCGGGTGATGACGAAGCTATGATGTTAGACATAGATTTTATTGAAATGTTAGAGTACGGTATGCCTCCTGCTTGTGGCTGGGGCTATAGTGAAAGAGTTTTTTGGATTTTTGAAGGCGTATCAGCCAGAGAAGGCGTTCCATTTCCTCAGATGCGATATGAAATTGACGGCGTTACCAAGAAAATATACCCGGAACTTAATCTCTAATGAAGATTTCGCTGAAAAAGCAAGTTCACGTTATCCATATATTGACGTTATTGCTCGTTGTGATTATGTCCGCATGGTGGCTGACTTTAGGCATGGAGTGGTTCATCAATCTTAACAATCCAAATCCGCCGCTTGCACCAGATACCCAAAATATAAACACCAACGATAAGCCTTTAGTAGACGATACCGAAAAACCGCTCCAGATAGTTGAAATAAAAAAATCAATCTGATTTGGTTGATGATATAATCAAAGCATGAGAATTATTAATTATGGCGTTAGGGATGATGAAATTCCTTTTTTTAAAAAATACGCTCAAGAGTTCGGCATTGAGTGCGCGACAACTTCGAAGCCCTTAAATAAAGAAACTGTAATTTTAGCTCATGGTTTTGACGCTGTAACTGATATCAAGCCTAGGGAATATGGAGCCGAAGTATATTCAAAGCTAAAAGAATTTGGGATTAAATATTTTTCGCTTAGATGTGCTGGTTTCGATGGCCTAGATAAGGAATTGGCAGATGAGTATGGCATTAATTTTGCACGAGTCCCGTCATATTCACCAAATGCAGTCGCTGAATACGCAGTGGCCTTGAGCTTGATGCTAATACGTAATTTACATATAGGGTATGCAAGATTTAAAAACCAGGATTATCGAATCGACAATTTGATAGGCAAAGAAATCCGAGATTATACAGTGGGCATAATCGGAACTGGTCAAATTGGTACCTTAGCGGCAAAGATATTTCAAAGTTTTGGGGCAGAAGTGATAGCCTATGACAAAAACCCAACGTTAACTGAAGAGCTAGAATATGTTTCAACTGAAGAATTATTCAAGAGAGCAAATTTAATCTCGCTTCATACTCCTCTGACGGATGACACTTATCATCTGATTGATAGAGAAGCGATAAAACTAATGCAAGACGGTACGATAATCGTGAATACTGCCAGGGGAGCGGAAATTGATTCAGAGGCGCTGTATGAAGGATTAACTAGTGGAAAGATTGCTGGAGCGGCTTTGGACGTTTATGAATTCGAAGAAGAGTTTTACCAAAAAGATATGACTGCTTGCATGATTGAAGACGAATTATTCCGCAAAATTGAGTCATTAAATTCGACTATTATTACACCACACATGGCGTTTAATACTTATCGGGCCGTTGAAAATATGGTTAAGGGGTCTCTCGATAATATTAAAGAGTTTTGCTTGAGCGGGTCATGCTCGAATGAACTTTAGCACGACGAATTTTATTAGTGTTAATTTTCTGGTATGATTAGAAAGATAAGAGGAGACAACATGAAGCAAACTTATATTAAATCGGCGCTTATCATAGCGCTAATCACGGCCGTTCTACCAGCGAGTGGAGTGATAGCTCAGGAAAAAAGTACAGACCTCTCGGCATCCTCCGAATCGGTTAAAATTTACGATAAAGAAATCGATGGTGATTTATTTTGCTATGGTTCAAAAATCGAAATTAACGCTCCGGTAAATGGAGATGTAATTTGTGTAGCGTCAGAGAGCCTGACTATAAATGCTAAAGTAAACGGAGATCTACGCGTTGCCTCTCCTTCGGTAATTTTAGGCGCTTCCAGTGAAATAGGACTAAATGCCTCAATCTTAGCTCAGAATCTAGAATCTAAATCAGGCTCGAAAATTGGCAGAGACTTGATGGCGTATGCCAGCGACGTTAGCCTTATTTCTCAAATAGGCAGAGACTCATCTCTGGCAGGGGTAAATGTCTACCTTGGAGGAAGTTACGGTAGAAACGTTAAAGTTCGTGCCGAAAATTTTACCATACCAATTGACGGTAAAATTCTAGGAGATTTAGATTACTCTGCTAAAACTTCTGACATGAATAGTGGTTCAATCGAAGGTAAGATGACGTCTGTTCCTTTTACAACCGATGGTTCTATGAGCATGGGTGGGAAAACAGGGTTTGACATCTTTGGGTTTATTTACTCTTTGGGCCTACTGGCATTAGGTCTGGTATTTATTGCTCTAAGAAAAAAATATCTGCTGGAAGCAACAGACAAAATCGATCCACTTTACGTTTTTTCAACAATTGGCTTAGGCTTTTTAGTTGCTTTTACGATTCCAATTATCGCCATTATTTTGTTGGTTTCGGGATTAGCTACCACTATTGGGATAGCCGTGTTATTAGTTTGGGCTTTGATGCTCGTATTAGCGATGCCGACGTTTGCTTTTTATCTTGCTAGGCACTCCATTAGAATGATCAATAAGGCCGAGGCTAAACCTGCCGTCGCTATGATTGTTGGCACGATTTTTGTGATTTTTGCAGGGTTTGTACCTGGGCTAAGCATTATCACAAAAGGTTTTGGCTATTTTATGGGCCTAGGACTGTTGTTTAGACAGTTTTTTAGAAAAGAAACTCAGGTTTCTTTACCTAATGAAATAGAGCATGAAAGAACCATAGCCAGCGGGAAAAATATCGCTCAAAAATTAGAGCAAGCAGAAGTTGAAAATGACGAAGGTGGTAAATAGCTGAGCGTTCGAGCTACTAAAGAGCCCCTTAAGTGGTATACTTTATAATAAACAAAATATGATAATTTATCCTAATATAGATAAGAGGTAAGAGATGTTGGACATTGAATATATAAGACAGAATCCAGAGTTAGTTAAGCAAAACGCTAAGAATAAATTGGTTGAAGTCGATATTGATAAGCTACTAGAGGTTGATCGCGAGCTTAAGGCCATAAAACAAGAAGCCGATGAATTAAGAGAGCAACGAAACGGCTTAGCTTCAAAAAATAACGGTGCTCGGCCAAGCGAAGCTGACATTGAATTAGGCAAAGAAATTAAGACCAAATTATCAGATGTTGAATCTAAATATGCGGATATCGAGAGAATTTATGTTGATATTTTGAAACAAGTTCCGAATATGGCCGATGAGTCAGTTCCCATTGGAGCAAGCGAGGACGATAACGTTGTTACAAAAACCGTAGGCGAGGTTCCTAAATTTAATTTTGAAGTTAAGAATCACGCTCAGATTGCAGAAGCCAAGGGTTGGCTTGATAAAGAGAGAGCAGCGAAAGTCGCTGGGTCTAGATTTGCATATCTAAAGGGTGATTTAGTAATGCTAGACTGGGCGCTTAAAATGTATGTACTGCATGAGCTGACTAATATAGACGTAATCAAGAAATTGATTGAAGATAATAGCCTTAATTTAGTGCCTACAGCTTTTATTCCAGTAGATCCACCATTCTTAGCTAAGACCGAAGTCTACGAAGCGACAGGACGTTTAAACGGTAAAGAGACTACCTATAAGTTAGAAGGCGATGATTTGTGGTTAAACGCAAGCGCTGAGCATACACTAGCGCCAATGTACCTTAATGAAATTTTGGCTGAAAAAGATCTACCGATTCGATATGTTGGTTATACGACAGCTTTTCGCAGAGAGGCTGGTACTTATGGCAAGGATATGGAAGGTTTTTTGCGGATGCACCAGTTCAATAAATTAGAAATGGAGATATTTAGCACTAGCGAAACAGCATACGAAGAGCATAAACTGATGGTAGCGATTCAGGAATATATAATGACGAAGTTGGAGCTGCCATATCGAGTTCTCCAGAAATGTACTTTTGAGATAGGCAATATTAACGCGAATGGAGTAGATATTGAGGTCTGGCTACCTGGTCAAAATAAATATCGAGAAACTCATACGGCTGATTTGATTCGAGAACATCAAGCCAGAAGAATGAACACTAAAGTTCGCAGAGAAAATGGAAGCCTGGAGTTTATTAACACTAACGATGCTACAGCTTTATCCCAAAGGCCGCTAATCGCTATTCTTGAGAACTATCAAACCGAGTCGGGTGATGTAATCATTCCTAAAGTTTTGCGACCATTTATGGGTAACAAAGAAAAAATTTAATAACAAGAAAGTAAAAAGGGGAATTATGGCGAATAACATTGAAATAACTGCAATCAAACTCAATCTAGACGAAAATGCAAAAAAATACGCTGAAAAGAAGATACATAATCTTTACAAATATCTTCCGAGGCATGCAGCAAAGAGCGCTAGTTTTAAGTTGACTCTTGAACGACTGTCAAAAAAGCGGGATGACACTTACCAGGCTGAAATTATTCTCTCAGTGCCAGATAAGACGTTGACCGCTTCCGCAAATGCGACAAACGTTACGGCCGCCGTTGACTTAGTTGAGCCAAAGATTCTTTCTCAGATTAGAAGGTACAAGACCGAAACAATGCCTCAACTCGGAGCCAAGAGGGGTGTTTTGAGAAAAGTTAAAGAGCGTTTTTTTAGAGATCATAGCGAATAGAATCATTAAGTTTGGTCTTTTAAAACTGCTCTGATGACTGTATAATCAGAGCAGTATAAATTTACTGATTAGCTTATGGAGGCGATGGGAAGATGACAAGTAAAACTAATATTTTAAAGCGCGTTTTTGGCGACCCTCAGAAAAAGGCGTTAAAACAGCTTGAAAAAAAAGTTCAAGAGATTAATTTAAAGGCGGATAAATACGCAAAATTAAACGATGAAGAGCTTAAAAAGCAAACCGCGGTTCTAAAAAAGAGGCTGACTAAAAAAACAGTTACGCTAGACACTATTTTGCCTGATGCATTCGCATTGGTACGCGAAGCTAGCACTAGAATCATCGGGCAAAGGCATTTTGACGTCCAATTAATGGGCGGAATAGCACTTCACAATGGAAATGTGGCAGAGATGAAAACGGGTGAAGGTAAGACTTTGGTCGCGACTTTGCCTGTATTCTTGAATGCTCTAGAAGGTAAAGGGGTCCATGTAGTAACTGTTAACGATTATCTAGCTCAGCGAGATGCTGGATGGATGGGTCAGATTTATACATTTTTAGGGTTAAATGTTGGTGTCATTATTAACGAAGCTTCATATATTTACGATCCGAGCTATTCTAGCGAAAAACATACCGATCCCCGGATGAAAGCTTTGAGGCCTTGCACGAGAAAAGAAGCTTATGCTGCGGATATTACTTATGGCACGAACAATGAGTTTGGCTTTGACTATTTGCGCGATAACATGGTTAATGAAGCTGAATTATTGCGCCAGAGAGAGCTAAATTTTGCAATTGTTGATGAAGTAGATTCCATATTAATTGACGAAGCGCGAACTCCGCTTATAATTTCTGCACGGGCCTCGGAAAATCCTGAAAGTTATATTCAATTTGCTAGAGTCTGTTCTAAGCTAGTTAGCGATGATTATGATATAGAAGAAAAGCATAGGAGCGTCTCATTAACCGATCAGGGTATCGAGAAAATTCAGTCTATCCTTGGGGTTAATGATTTATTTAGCCCTGAGAATGTCCGATTGGTTTATCATCTTAATCAAGCTTTAAGAGCTCAAACTTTATTTAAGCGCGATAAAGACTATGTTGTCACAAGCGATGGAGAAGTGATAATTGTTGATGAGCATACTGGTCGTCTGATGCAAGGGCGTCGCTATAACGAAGGCCTTCACCAAGCTATAGAGGCTAAAGAAGGTGTAGATGTTAAAGAGGAGAGCATGACTCTTGCGACAATTTCATTTCAAAATTATTTCCGTTTGTATAAAAAATTATCCGGTATGACCGGTACTGCTATGACAGAAGCAGAGGAATTTCAGCAGATCTATAGTTTGGACGTTATTGAGATTCCGTCTAACAAGCCTCTATCAAGAGACGACAAAGAAGACTTAATATATAAAACTGAAGATGGTAAGATTCGGGCGATTGTTGAGACTATCAAGGAGCATCACAGAGCTGGTCGACCGGTTTTGGTTGGTTCGGGCTCCATCGCTAAGAATGAACTTATTGCAAAGTACTTGGATAAAGCCAATTTGAAGTATGAAATACTAAACGCAAAAAATAACGAGCGGGAAGCTTCAATCATAGCTGAAGCTGGTAAAAAAGGCGCAATTACTTTGGCAACTAATATTGCAGGACGTGGCACGGATATTGTGTTGGGTGAGGGAGTGAGAGAGCTTGGCGGTTTGGTTGTTATTGGTTCAGAAAGACACGAGTCGAGGCGGATCGACAATCAGTTGCGCGGACGTGGTGGACGGCAGGGAGACCCAGGAGAGAGCCAATTTTTTGTGTCAACCGAAGATGATTTAATGCGAATCTTTCAAGGTGAACGCATAGCCACTCTGATGGATCGACTCGGAGTAGATGACGACACTCCGATTCAAAACAAAGCAGTTTCGAAGACATTGGAATCAGCTCAAAAACGAGTCGAAGGCTTTAACTTTGATACCCGTAAAAGCGTCGTTCAATACGATAATGTCATCAATCGTCATCGCCGTGTTGTTTACACTATGCGTCGTAAAATTCTAGACGGCAATAATATCAGGGGCGAGATAGAGCGTCTAATCCGTGAAAAAGTTGCTGAACTTACTATCTTTCCTGCTAAATTAAATCCTGACTTTAAAGATAGCTTCAAAACTATATTTGTCGGCTCAAAAGATTCTGATATTGATAAAATTGGAGGAATTAAGAAAGATAAAGATCGCCAGGATCAAGCCAAGAAGTTAGCGTTTGAGCTTTACGATGCAAAAGAACAAGAAATTTCGGCTGATACCATGCGTAAAGTAGAGCGCGAGATATATATGCAAGTACTTGATACTTTATGGATGCAGCATTTAGAGAATATGCAACATTTACGAGAGGGAATCCATTGGCGTAGCGTTGGTCAGCGAGACCCTTTGGTTGAATATCGTAGCGAATCGCAGAAGCTATTTAACGGATTACAATTGGCGCTTAGAGATGAGGTTATTAGTACGCTCTTGTCAATTAATAAACGACAACTTAGCCCAAATTTGTATGATGAAAACTACCAAACTCAGCTGACGCAAGCTGCTGAATCGGCTGTCGAGAAGGGCGTAAATGAAATATCAAGTGGTGAAAGAAATAGGGATGATGATTTTAAGAAAGCTAAATCAAAAATTACTCATAAAACTAAGAAAAGCGAAAGATTAAAGAAAAAATCAAAGCGACAGAACCGTAAAAAAGGTCGAAAATAGAACATGAGGCATACTGTCAAGGAGGTGCTTCTAGCTAATGGGGCCAAGGGTTTGTTTATAGATATTCCCGAAGCAACGGTGATGAGCTACCAATTTCATTTTCGAGCCGGCAATCGTCAGGTGAGAGATAAATCTATTTACGAAACAGCGCACATAATGGAGCACATGGCTTTTGGAGCTAATGCCAAATTTGACAATGAGCAGCAATACGCCGCTGAGTTTTCAAAAAACGGTGCATACGACAATGCTTACACTGCCGACAACTCGATGGTCTATATGGCGAATTGCGCTGATTTTGAATGGGAGAGGATACTAAGGCTGCAGCAGGTAGCTATTTGCCAGCCAAAGTTTAATGAAACAAAACTACAATCCGAAAAGGGCAATGTAAAAAATGAGCTTTCGGGTATGCTCTCTAGCCACTCTAACTTACTCTGGCCTAGACTGCAAAAGATGGTTGGTCAGGATATATTGACGCTGAGTGAACGTTTAAAAACCATTGATGACATAACTCTTGATGATATCCAAAAACATCATGATTCCACCCATACTTCTTATAATTTAAGATTTGTAATAGCTGGCAATCTAACGAATCGAAAAACCAAAATTAGAAAAATATTGGAAGGCTGGAAACTAAAAAAAGGTTCCTTGCTTGAAATACCAAAAGACAGGGTAACTGGCCAGACAGAGCCGGTTCTGATTAAAAGATCAGATTCAAAGTCTCTTACTTTTGGTTTTTCTATGGTCTTGGATAGGACCCTGACCGAGAAAGAGCGTAACGCGCTTGAGGCCTTGAACCACCTTCTCACAGGCACGCTTCACTCTAGGATATTTGGCAAAGCACGTGAAGACGGATTGGTTTATAGTATGTTTTCTGATTTTGACAACGACTACTATTCAAGCAGCTGGGATTTTGCTGGGCAAGTAATGCCGGAGACCGCACCGAAATTATTTTTACTAATTGCCGATGAGCTGCGATCGATTTTAGCTGGTAGTATAAAAGACGAAGAAGTCTTGGCGACAAAATCTTATGCTTTAGGCCGTTACCAGATGGGAGCCCAAACCGTTGCTCAGATTAGTAATTTTTATACAGCTAGCTATTTTTCGAAGGACGAGATTCGTAAATACAAACGCATTCCTCGAGAAATCAGTCGAGTTGATAAAGCTGCAATGGTAGAAATAGCTCGAGATTTTGCAAAGAATGGCAAGAGAGCTTTTGCCGCCGTTGGTAATGCTAGTTCAAAATTGATAGACGAGTTAAACCAAATAATAAGTGAGGTTACATATGGCTAAGATAGCAATTGTTGGGTATGGGCTAGAAGGAGAAAGCGCCTATAATTTTTTGAAGAAAAAGCATCCTGAGGCTAAATTTGTTATTTACGATCAAGCCTTAAACCCTAAAAGTAAGTTACCAGCCGGCGTTGAAAATTATTTGGGTAGCTTCGACCCAAAAGAAATTGAGGCTGACTTAATCATAAGAACCCCGGCAATCTCACCGTATAAATTTCAAGAAGACGCTAATCTATCGTCAGTGACTAAACTGTTCTTTGAGAGCTGTCCTGCGAAAATAATCGGAGTAACTGGCTCAAAGGGGAAAGGGACTACTGCTAGTTTGATTACTTCAATTTTAAATGTAGCTGGTAAAAAGGTACACTTAATAGGAAATATTGGCATCCCAGCATTAGATGAACTTCAAACAATTGAACCTGATGATTATGTCATATATGAGCTATCAAGCTTTCAGCTTTGGGATTTAGACGCGTCCCCAGAGATTGCAGTTGTTGTACATATCGAGCCTGATCATTTGGATGTGCATACTAACTTTGAAGAGTACGTTGATGCTAAGGCAAATATCTCCAAGCATCAAAGTGAACAGGACATAATTGTATATGATACCAATAATCCTCACTCTTCTAAAATCGCATCCTACTCCAAGGCCGGTCTGAAGTATGCTTATCCGGATAAAAACTCAGCGTGGTTTGATGAAGAATCGCTATACTATGGTGAACAAAAAATTTGTTCGATTTCTGATCTAAATATTATTGGAGATCATAATATGAGCAACGCCTGTGCAGCGATTGACGTCGCTTGGCAATTCACTCATGATGTGGAGATCATAAAAACAGGGTTGGCTAACTTTAAGGGGCTAGAACATCGTCTGAAACTAGTAGACATAGTAAATGGCGTAGCCTATTATGACGATAGCATAGCTACCACTATCGGATCGGTAAGGGCCGCTCTAAAAGCAATCAAAATGCCAAAGGTTTTAATCTTGGGCGGTTCAACGAAAGGTGCAAACTTTAAAGATATCATATCAGATATAAATAACGAAGGAGTTTACTCCGTAATTGCCATTGGTGATGAAGCGGATAGGATAGAGGCTGCCTTGTCAGGTACAGGCAAGTTCGAATTTAGCAATTTTCATAGTGAAAAAAGCATGAAGGATATAGTGTCTTTTGCTCATTCAGTTGCAAAACCGGGTAGCGCAGTTATACTGAGCCCAGCCTGTGCCAGCTTTGGTATGTTCAAAGACTATAAAGATCGAGGCGAACAATTTATTCGAGCCGTTAAGGAACTATAAGTGGATAGAAGTGAACTGTCTCTGTCTCTAAAAAAGCTTGAGCAAGAATTTAAGTCGGCATATGAAAAACTTCATGTTGATAAGTGGGTTAATAATTTAAAAGAACTTGAGTATAAGACCAACGATTCAAATTTATGGGTTAACCCAGAAAACGCTCAGCGGACACTTCATGATTTTAAAGTCGCTCAAGCTGAGGTAGAGCCTTGGTTAACACTTAAGACTCAAATTAATGATTATCATGAGCTCGTAGATATAGCTGATGACGATTGGCTGACTGAAGTTGGAGCTCAGCTTAGGTCAATGGAGGACAAGTTTTCTCGGTTGAAACAAGCCCTGCTTTTTAATGAGTCTTATGATACTTACCCGGCTATTTTACGAATAACTAGTGGGGTTGGAGGTACCGACGCTCAGGATTTTGCCGAAATGCTAGAAAGAATGTACCTTAGATATTTTGAGAGGAAAGATTATAAGACTCAAATTATCGAGAGAAGTCTTGGAGATGAGGCCGGAATAAAGACTAGCGTGATAGAGGTGAATGGCGCATTTGCCTATGGGCTATTAAGAGGCGATAATGGTGTGCACAGATTAGTGCGCAAGAGCCCCTTTAATAGTGATAATCTTCGCCAGACGAGCTTTGCTCTTGTCGAAGTCTTGCCGAAGCTTAAAGATGAAGATGTCGAAATAGACCCCAATGACTTAAAGATTGATTTTTACCGAGCGGGCGGTCACGGAGGTCAGAGCGTAAACACTACAGACTCAGCTGTGCGGATCACTCATTTGCCTAGTGGCTTAGTCGTATCAATCCAAAATGAACGCTCACAAAACCAAAACAAATCAACTGCCTTGGCAATTCTAAAGGGTAGGCTGATTGATTTAAAGAATAAGCAAAAAGCTGAAAGCTTTAAGGATATAAAAGCTGGTGAGTCGGCTAGCTGGGGCACGCAAATTAGAAATTATATTTTGCACCCCTATACTTTAGTTAAAGACACCCGGACCAAATTTGAGACAAGTGACGTTTATGATGTCCTGGATGGAAATTTGGAACAATTTATAATTCAGTATCTTGAGTGGAAACAATCATCTAATAATTGAGCTTAAGCAAATTGCTTATGATATAATTGTTTAAGAAATGATTTTATTGGATAGAGTAACTAAAACTTACGATCGGGCAGATAAACCTTCGACGGACAGAGTTAGTTTGCATATTAAGCCAAAAGAATTCGTCATATTAATTGGACCGTCGGGTTCAGGTAAATCGACCTTGTTGAAGTTACTCACAAGGGAAGAGAAGCCAGATTCAGGCAAGATCGTAGTTGGGGGCATTGATTACGATAATTTGAGTGAGAAACAGATTCCGCTACTGAGAAGGAAGATTGGCGTGGTGTTTCAGGATTTTAAATTGTTACCACGTCGGACGGTATTTGAAAACATAGCTTTTGCTTTAGAAATTGCTGGCCTTAGTAACCGAGAAATTAAGAATACTGTTCCAAAGGTCATCGATCTAGTAGGCTTGACCGGGAGAGAGAAAAATTTTCCGCACGAACTATCTGGTGGAGAAAGACAGCGTGTAGCTATAGCCCGGGCTATCGTTAGGCAACCGAAGATTTTGATTGCAGACGAGCCAACCGGTAATCTCGATCCCAAACATTCATGGGATATCGTGAAGCTACTTGAAAAGATTAATGATTACGGGACGACAGTTTTATTGACGACGCATAATGTAGATATAGTTAATCGATTAAAGCGGCGAGTGATTGCAATCGACAACGGGAGAATCGTAAGCGATCAAGCAGAGGGGTCTTATCATGGCGATATTCAGGCGAAATAAAGTTGTTTTAAGAAATAACACCAGCGCTAAGCGAAGGTTTATAAGTCTAGGGCGAATTATTCGCTATGGTTTTGATAATTTCATTCGTAATTCTTGGCTTTCTTTAGCTTCCACTGTGATAATGACTATAACTTTAATTATTATATTCTTTTCTGTTGTGGCAAATGTTGTGCTTAACCAAACAGTTGAACAAATCCGTGACAAAGTTGATATGTCTATCTATGTCGTGAACACCATCGACGACAAATCGGTAGACCAAATCAAAAAGGATCTATCGAAAATTGGTAGCGTCGTTGAAGTTAGGTATAAATCAGCTTCAGAGGCTCGAGAAGAATTAGCACGGAAAAACAGTGGTAGCGATGAAGTCTTAGAAGCTATCAACACGGCAATAAATATGCTTCCAGGAGTATTTAATATTAAAATAGAGGACATCAATGATCCATCAGAGCTTGAAAAGTTTGTCGTATCTAACCAAAATATTAAAAAATTTATAGATCCCAAAAATCCACCATCATTTGCATCTGAACGCCGAGAAGCCATCAATAACATAGCTTCTAAGGCCATATTTTTTGAAAGGTTTGGAATTATTTTAGTCGGGATTTTCATCCTTATCGCTATGTTGGTAATTTTTAATACGATTAGGATGGCTATATTTAATCGAAAAGATGAGATTTACATGATGCGACTTATAGGAGCTAATTCTAGTTTTATCCGTGGGCCATTCATTATTGAAGCAATTTTAAATGGAGTTATAGCAGCTTGTGCGGCGATGGGTGTTTCGTATGCGATTATGCAGTTGAGCCAGGCAAAAATTATGGAGTCCGGGATTAGCATGGAAACAACAATAGATTTTATTCGAAATCAGTGGTATTTGGCCTTGTTAATCTTGATTGGGCTGGGTTGCGTTATAGGCATAATTTCATCATTACTTGCTACTCGTAAATACTTACGTCAGCGGGTTGATTAGAAGTGCTTACGGCTTGACAAAACCATCTAGCTTGTGGTAAAATTATATAGAGTCTAAATTAAAATAAAAATCCTGTGACTACCATTAAACAAGAAAGCGAGATAGAACGATTATGAAGAAGCGCCCTATTTCAGTATTTTCAACAGCTGGCCTTAGCGAAGGCTTAAAGCGCGCTTGTTTAATTTCAATCGCGGTTTTGTCGATTGGTTCGGCTATGCCAAGCTATTTTAGGGCTTCTGCCGATCAATACGATGAGCAGATTAAGGCTTTGGAGTCTCAAAATAGTCAGTACAATCAAGAAGCTCAGTCTTTGCGATTAAAGGCCAACAGTCTTGCCGAAGAAGTAGCTATTTTAGAAGCCGAGAAAAATGCAATTCAAGATCAGATAAATAAGACAACTGAACGCATCAATGAACTTAAATCGAAGATCGAAGAAACAATTATTAAAATTGAGGCAAACCGTATTGCGTTAGGCGAGGTCCTAGCGTCGATATATCTATCAGATCAGATATCTCCACTTGAAAGATTAGCAAGCAGCAAGGATATTACTACGTATATCGATGAGGAAGCTGAGCGCAATAGTTTGCAAAATAGTTTAACTGATAAAGTTAAAGAAATTGATCTATTTAAAAAAGAATTAGAATCTCAAAAGCTTGAGGTAGAGGCTACTCTCAAGACTCAGGAAGAACAACGTCAAATCTTGGCTCAAAAAGAGGCTGAAAAGCAGTCGGTTTTGAACCAGACGAGGGGAGATGAGGCTGCTTACAAGGCTTTAGCAAACGAAAACAATACTCGAATTTCCCAGTTGCGAGCCGAACAAGCTGAGGCAATCCGCCGAGCTATGGGCAACACTTGGGGTTCCGTACCAGCTGGTATTCCAGGAGGTGGCGGTTACCCTGGAGTATGGGCTAATGCTCCACTTGACGCTTACGTCGATACCTGGGGACTTTATACTCGTGAGTGCGTAAGCTACACTGCGTGGAAAGTATGGAGTACTGGGCGATTTGTCCCGCATTTTGGCGGTAGAGGTAACGCTAACCAGTGGCCTAGCACTACTGCAGCCTACGGCATCCCAAATGGCTCGACTCCTAAAGTAGGCTCCGTGGCTGTTTGGTACGTGGGATATTATGGGCACGTCATGTACGTCGAAAAAGTCAATGGAGATGGGACGATTGATGTTAGCGATTACAACTTAGGTTGGGACGGGCTTTATCGTTACTACACTCGCTCGGCTAGTGGCTTAACTTACATATATTTTTAATAATAATTAGTAGACTAGCTAGAAGTTTTTAAGGCTAGTCGAGTTTTCTGTTATATAATGGTTATGATAGATGGGGAGAATTTTGTGGGAGATAAAGTAGATAAAAAAATAAATATTTTTGTAGCAGTTTTTTTAGCATTTGCGATTGGTTTTCTTGTAGGCAATCGAAGTGATGATTTGATCGCCAGGTATGGTGAAGTAATAGGCGTTAAGAGCTTTGGGTCAGCCCAAAATTGGCGCAGCCTTGACGAAATTTATCGAGTTATCAAGCAAGATTATGATGGTGAAATTGATGAAAAAGAAATTTTAGAGGGCGCTAGCCGGGGAATGGTTTCGGCTTTGGGGGATGAGCATACTAATTATCTTTCAGATAGAGAAACAAAAACTTTCAACGAGCAGTTGTCTGGTGAAATTGGCGGAGGAATTGGGGCAGAAATTGGTATGCGAGAAGGTTATCCAACGATAATTAATCCACTTATGAATAACCCTGCACAGAAAGCGGGGATTCTGCCAAGGGATGTGATTTTGAAAGTTAATGATGAGGATATATCCGGGCAGGCTCTCGAACTAGTAATAGCTAAAATTAGAGGCGAAGTTGGGACGGATGTAAAATTAACCATCGCTAGGGAAGGAGATACTGCCCCTAGAGACATTACGGTAACTAGGGCTATAGTTGACAATCCGAGCGTAACCTATGAGATAAAAAATAATATTGGGATTTTGTATATCACAAGGTTTGACAATAAGTCTTATAATTTGGCTTCCAAAGCAGTCTATGAAATGAAGCAAGCTAAAGTCAGAGGCTTGGTAGTTGATCTGCGTAATAATACGGGTGGATATCTCTCGTCAGCCCAGGATTTAGCAGGTCTTTGGCTAGATAAGCAGGTGGTCGTTATCGAAAAAAAGCAGGGCAAGGTGGTTGAAGAGCTTATGACGTCTGCTGGTCGAACTGAACTTGCAAATTTTCCAACAATCGTTCTGATTAATGAAAACAGCGCCAGCGCTAGTGAAATTTTAGCAGGTGCGTTGAAAGACTATAATCAAGCTACGATAATCGGCGAAAAGAGTTATGGCAAGGGAAGTGTTCAACAATTAATTGCTCTTCCAGGGAACGGAACTCTAAAATTAACAGTTGCGCATTGGTTTACTCCAAAGGGCAAGACTATAGACAAAGAAGGCATCAAGCCTAATATTGTAGTTGATCTAAAAGAGGACGGATTTAAGCCAGAAGTCGATCCTCAAATGGATCGGGCGATTGCTGAGCTTAACAAAACAATATAATTTATGCATTTAAAGTGAAAGTGTAGTAAGATATAAACATGACAGGAAAGAAAAAAGTACTTCTAGTAGAAGACGACAAGGCTTTGTCGGCAGTATATAAAATGCGTTTAGACATGGAAGGTTTTGATGTTCGCCAAGTTTTTGATGGCGAAAAAGCTCTCTCTGAAACATTAGATTACCGGCCTGATTTAGTTTTGCTTGACGTGATGATGCCAAAAATTTCTGGCTTTGACGTTCTTGATATCTTGCGGAATACTCCTGAGACTAAAGACATTAAAGTTGTAATGCTGACCGCGCTTAGCCAGCAGAAAGACCAAGATCGGGCTAAAGCGCTTGGAGTTGATGATTACCTAATTAAATCACAAGTCGTTATTACTGATGTGATTGGCCGAGTTAAGTTTCATTTAGGACTGGATAGTTAAAGCGAACAATTTAAATTAAATAGAGGCTACCTATAGGTAGCCTCTGATTCTTATGTGGAAGGATTGATTTCTAGAATAGCGTTGGTCGCCAATTGATGGAGCTCAGTTATTCTCTCGCTCATTTTAGTTTCGATATTGGAAAGTTGATATTCATTGTAAGCCGATGAACCGTTTTTTCCCTTTCTGAGCTCTGTCAGCATATCAGAAATTTTTTCAAATTCTCTTCTTGGTTCAAGATGAGTTATCTTGTACGCTACCCAACTTTTATGTTTTTTTTCTAAAGTTGTCTGATAGAATGGGGCGTCAATTATTTCCCTATTGTTAAGATCTAGCCACTTGAATTGGTCAAGAGGCAAGTAATATTCGCCATCAGGTGATTTGATTACGCAAGAGATCCTATTTTCCAATGACCTTAGTTTCCCATTAGGGTTATAAAATTTGGAACTTTCAACTTCATTTTCAGGTACATAGAGCGGCAGTGGGGATTTGTCGACTTTAAAGATCTTGTTTTCTTCGTCCATAAGAAACACCTCCGAAAAAATATTCCACATGTAAATGCCCCAGGTCCTTTTGAAGTAGGACACTTGTCTAGAAAGACAAGTGCATGAAACG
>CAZHYM010000003.1:0-29123 GCA_964536785.1 uncultured Candidatus Saccharibacteria bacterium
TGGGCTCGAACCAGCGACCTAATCGTTAACAGCGATCCGCTCTACCACTGAGCTATGCCGGAATATGTATTCTATGACTTTTGTCCGCCAATCGGCGGACTATGCCGGAATACAATTCAATATTATACCAAACTATCTCGAGATTTCAACTATTTATCAATGTCAGATAGTAGTTCTTGGATATCGAGTTCTTCAAACAACAGTTCGGCTTGAATTTTCTTGCGTTCAGATAATTTTTTCCAAGCTAATTTAATTCGGTTTTTGAGCAGAGAAATTGAATCAAAATTTTCACCAGTATCAGAATGCGTGTTTATCTCAATTGACCGTCCAACTTTATCGGTTTTGATAATCCAACCGCCATTAGCCAGATTATTAATATGAGTGGCAACAGTCGCTATCGACTTATAATCTAGACCACTAGCAATCTCTCTAAAAGTAGGGCTATAGCCATGTTCTTCGATAAAATCAGCAATAAAATCATACATGATTTTTTGTTTTTTGCTTAGATTATCGCGCTCCACTTAACTACTCTTCAGATTCTTCTTGGTCTTGTTCAGTGGCGACTTTTGAAATTATCAACTTACGTTCTCGGCCTTCACCTTCGGAATGAGTCGAAATTCCATAATAATCCTGAGCTACCTTGTGGACGATTCGCCTATCAGCGGCATTTAAATCGCAAACTCGATCGATTCCTGTCTCACGAACTTCCTTGATCCATTCTTCGGCTTTCCTAGCGATTCTATCTTGGCGTTGGTGCTTGTAATCAGCAACATCAATGTTTACTCTAGATACTTCAGCATCTTTAGCGCGTAGGGCAGTTGATACGATAAACTGTAGAGATCGTAAATTTTCAGCATTGCGACCGATCAAAACAGCATTTAGTTCGCTGGATGGGATATTTAACTCGATGACATTTTCATCGAAACTTGAGCCGACGGCCAAATTAACGCCAAAAAATGATAACAAGTCCTCTAGAAACTTGACGGCGTATATAATTGATTCTTCTTTATTCATAAAATCTCCTTTTGGTAACTAACGACGTTTTGCCTTAATTCGAGTAATGTTTACACCAGAATCAGATTTTTTAGTAGCTTTTTTCTGCTTTATCTCGTTTACAATTTGGGCTGCCTGGGCATTTTTTACGCGACTGTTTAGAGTCACATCAATTTCCGTATCATCAGTAGTGGTATCTATATGATTGTTTAATATAAGCTTATTTTGGATTACTGTAATGATGCTATTAATTAACGAATAATAGGCGAGGGCTCCATATATCCCACCGAATGTGAAAATCAACATCACTGGTAAAATGCTGTTCATCTTACTTGTCATTATCTGATTGATTTCGGATTGGTCGGCTTCTTTGCCTTCACTAGCGTCTTTTAAGATGTCAGAAATCTTACGACCTGAAGTGTTTGGGTTCAAACTGACTTGGTTCATTAATCGATATTGGATATAGGCTCCAGCAACAACAATTAGTAGAAGTAAGATCGAATTAAGGCCGTCGAAATCAAAGGCTTTGCCACTTAAATCGACTATTCCGAGTAATGTCGGCTTAAAGGATGAGGGGTTCTCGATAATTTGTTTAACACGATCAAGATTTTTGATAAATACATAAGCGTGGCGGCTAACAGCGTTAGGATCACTCATAATTTGACGAACTACGCTAAACATGGCAATAAATATTGGTAATTGAATCAGAGCATTTACGAAACTTTTTGACATTTTAATGTCATATTTTTTATAAAGCTCCATTGTCTGCATCATCTCTAATTGCTTATTGCCCTTAGATTTTCTCTTTATCTCAGCGAGTTTTGGTTGCATAGCTCGCATCTTTAGGGTTTGTTGATGTTGCGATCTAGCAATCGGCCACATCAATAACTTAACGAAAACGGCAAATAGTATTATGGTTAAACCAAAGTCTCCTACTAGCTGATAAAAAACTAGCAGTATGTTGAATATCGGCTGAACAATTAGAGTTTCAAACATATTTATATCATTATACTATAACTTGATTACTCCGGCTTGAGTTAAGCTCGCAAGTATCTTGTTTTTTAATTCTTGGTAGTCCATATCTCTGACTTCGATACTATGAACTATGATTACTAAATCATAACTAGCACTAAAATTATCTAGTTCCAATCTTATAATCTCATAAATCCGCCGTCTGATTCGATTTCTATCGACAGCTCGTTTGGCAACTTTTTTGGAAACTACAATTGCAACTCGAGGAAACTGACGTTTTTTATTTAATATATATTTAAAAGTCAGATTCTTAGTTCGAGCTATTTGGCCATTTTTATATAGATAAGCCAAACTTCCATGTCCGTGGAAACGGTATTTAAAAGCTATCATCTAGTTTATATTATATTACAAAATTACCTCTTTTGTTTAAGAGGTAATTTTCTTAGACTGTCAATTTTGCTCGGCCTTTAATTCGTCGTCGCTTTAAAACTTTTTTACCAGTTTTTGAAGCGTTTCTAGCTCTAAAACCATGCGTCTTTGCGCGTTGTCTTGTGTGTGGTTGATAAGTTCTCTTTGGCATAACTTTCCTATTTTAATCTTAAAGGGTCAAAAACTCAACCCTAAGTTTGCTTTTTCTCAAATATCTTCTTTAGTATACAAGATTTTTCCCCAACAATCAAGAGTTTATCCACATATCTACTACTGTTAAATAGTTTTGTGGATAAGTTTTAATCTGATTGGATTTAATTTTATCTTTATAGTGTTGTAAAAATTAAGTTGTGGAAAACTTTTTTCTCCCCTATAATTAAGTTAATTAATTTAAGCGTTAGAGGGAGTTTTTTTAAGTATGGAACGCGGGCTGTGGCAAAGTGTAATTGGTGAAATCGAGCTGTCTGTCCCCCAGGCTTCATTTGAAGCGATGTTCAAAAAAGCCCAACTTGTTCGCGTCGATGGTTCTGTCATAACTATATCTGTACCAAATATCTTTATCCAGACTCAGCTTCAAGGTCGCTACAAAGAACTGATGGTGCGAGTTTTTGAAAAGAATGGTATCAAAAAACCTGAAATTTTCTATCGAATTAATTTAAAAGATGTGCGAAGCAAAGTTGATCGAGACGAAGTATCCGAACCAGCCAAAGAAGAAACAGTTCATATTGAAAAACCAAAACCAACAAGCGCTCTTTCAAAAAGTGGTTTAAACCCTAGATATACTTTTGATAATTTCATAGTTGGTTCAAGTAATGATTTTGCTCATGCCGCTTGTCAATCAATTGCTAATAATCCTGGATCAAAATACAATCCCCTATTTCTATATTCAGGAGTTGGTTTAGGTAAAACTCACCTAGTCCAAGCAGTTGGAAACCAAATTTTAGCAAACAATCCTAGCTTAAAAGTTCTATACATCACGATGGAAAACTTTACCAATGAATTTATTGACTCGGTTCGTTACAAAAAACAAGATTTTTCAACTAGATATCGCAATGTTGATGTACTGATTATCGATGATATGCAATTTATTGCAAAAAAAGAAAGTACTCAGGAAGCTTTTTTCCATACTTTTAACGCACTTCATCAGAAAAACAAGCAGATCATCATGACCAGCGACCGACCGCCTAAAGATATCCCTACTTTAACCGAACGTTTACGTAGCAGATTCGAATGGGGAATGACTGTCGATATTCAGATGCCTGATTTTGAAACTAGATGTGCGATATTAGAAGCTAAAGCTCACTTGTCAGGAGTAATACTCGATCGACCAACAATTGAGTACTTAGCTAATAATTTTAAAACTAACATCCGAGAGCTTGAGGGTGCTTTAAATCAACTAATGGCCTATTCGGAGATGCGTGGAATAAATCCTAGTATTGAAACAGCAGAAGGTTTGCTAGAAAACAATCGAGCCACTCGCCCACGCCATCTAACGTCCAAACAGATAGTTAGCAGAGTGGCTCATTACTATCAAATTCCAGTTGAAGAGATTATCAGTAGCTGTCGGTCTAAACATATCGTCGGACCAAGGCAAGTTGCAATGTATTTATTACGAAGTGAATTGCATTTGAGCTTTCCAAAGATATCAACTGAGTTAGGCCGCAAAGATCATACTACGGCGATTCATTCAGTTGAAAAAATCGAGAAAGAGATTAAATTAAACCACGTAACTAGAGAACAAGTAAATGCTATCCGTGAACTTATCTATAATTAGCCCTATGCACAGGCTTGGTCAAAAGCTGTGTATAAACTATAATAAAGAATGTATAAATTGTGTGTATCAAGTGGCAAATGTAAGTTGCAAAAGTAGTTTAACAAAAAGGTTGGGTATAAGCACCTGGTTATCAACTATCGGTGCACTATTTATCAACATATTAGTTCACAGCCTAAAGTGTAAATTAACCCCTTTGAATAACTTTTTTGCACAGTTTCCACAGGGCTTACTATTAACATCATTAAATAAATTTAAGGAAATATAATAATAATGGAACTCACAGTCACACAAGAAAATCTATCAAAAGCATTAAACATTGTTTCCAGAATAGCTAATATGAAAACACAGTTACCTATTCTAGATAATATATTAGTAAAAACTGAAGGCAATCGCCTACTTATAGCTAGTACTAATCTAGAAATTGCAACAACCGAACATATTGGAGCTAAGATTATTAAAGCTGGCTCAATTACTATTCCTGCTAAAGTCGTAACTGAATTTGTCAATAATCTACCTTCTGGCGTAGTTAGTCTTAAGGTTATTAATGAGAAAAATCTTACGATTGAATCTGGAAAGTTTAAATCAGTAATAAATGGAGTTATAGCTGATGATTTTCCTGAATTGCCGACTATTGATGAAACTAGTGCGATTAAGTATGTAATTAAAGTAGCTTCTTTTAAGGAAGCAATTAGTCAAACCATAATTTCTTCAAGTAATGATTTATCTAGACCGATTTTAACTGGAGTTTTATGGCAAGTGGTTGAAGGAAGTTTATATTTTGTATCAACTGATGGATATAGATTGAGTGAAAAAAGAGTTATGAAATCAACTGAAGAACTATCGGTGGTTATTCCAACTCAAACTTTGCAAGAAGTTATGAGAGCAATTTCAGACGCTACCGAAGAAATAGAAGTGCTATTTAGCGAGTCTCAAGTTCGGTTTAGAGTAGATGAGACAGAAATAATTAGTCAATTGATAGATGGAAAATTCCCCGACTATCGCCAACTTATTCCAAAATCTAACGAAGTAAAAGTTTTAATTAATAAAGCTGATTTTATGCAAGTTAGTAAGATATCTGGACTATTCGCCTCTCATTCATCAAGTGGTGTTACGATTACCGCTGATGAGGACAATAATATTATTTCACTAAAATCAATAGCCTCAGAAATCGGAGAAAATACTTCAGAAGCTGAAGCAAAAGTTATTGGTAATGGAAAAATTACCCTGAATTCTCGCTACTTAATTGACGTGCTAAGTATCATTGATGCTAAGGAGGTCAGTTTTGAATTTAACAGTAAAATATCTCCGTGTGTTATAAAAAGCAATGTTAAAGATCCTGATTATACGCACATCATAATGCCTCTGAAAAGCTAAGATGGTCATCAAAAACCTCAGGGTTGTTAATTTTAGATCTCATGATAATTTTGAGATTGATTTTGAGTCGGAAAAATTAGCAGTTGTAGGTAAAAACGGAACCGGAAAAACAAGTTTGTTAGAAGCTATGTATGTGCTTTTGAGAGGTAAATCGTTTAAGAATCGCCTATCGAGTTTAATTAAAAATGGCGAAAGTTTTTATCGTATCGAAGGAGATTTTATCACATCAGACGATAATCATCGCATAAATAAAGTGGTTATAAACTCATATGTGATTGAGAAGACTTTTGAAATAAATAATCAGAAAAGTAAGCAACTGTTAAATAAATACAAATATCCAGTTGTTTTATTTGAACCTAATGATTTGAATCTGATAATCGGCTCACCTGAGCGACGACGTCGATTTATAGATGAGCTTATTAGTCAAATTAAACCTGATTACCAATCAACTCTTAGAAAATACGAAAGAGCTTTAAAACAACGTAATTCCTTACTCAAGACCTGCGATTTTGTAAATCCCCAAGTTCTATTTTCGTGGAATATTCTCCTGAGTAAATATGGTAGTCAAATAATTACCGAAAGATTAGAATTTATTGAACAAATAAATAAATTATTAACCACAACCTATCAAGAAATTACTGGAGTGGACGATCAGGTTTTGATAAGTTATTCTGATTGTCCGAAATCTAATATCGAGCAGTCGTTATTTAATAGTTTAGAAAAGAACACTAGGCTGACTACTACTGTCGGTCCGCATCGTCATGACTTAATTTTTGAGTTTAATTCAAAGCTTGCGAGTGAATCGATATCGCGTGGTGAAACTAGGGGTTTGATCTTGAGCCTAAAAATTATTGAATCAAAGCTAATACAGGAACAAACGGGTCTTTACCCTCTAATATTACTTGATGATGTTCTAAGCGAATTGGATAAATCCCGTCAGCTAAAATTAATGAAGTTTATGTCTGAGTCGCAAATAATAATAACGACAACCGATGCTTATAGCTTAAAGGGTTACCAAATTTGTGAAACTAGGTAGTAATTAGGCTTTCTTCAGTTGGACTGGCGTGAATTTGAATATGAACATGGTTTTGTCCAGCAAAGAATAGCCCCTGGCCGATTGGGAAGTTTGCTAGACGCTTTTTTTCTTCATCGGTTAATTTGAATACTTCGGCTAATGTGTCGACAGCACTTGAGGATTGTTTTAGTAGTAACTGCATTGATGAGTTTGCAACAATTGCTCGACCCATTTTGCTTCCCATAAAGTCTTCAACGTCCTGAGTAACTGTAGTAAGTCCTAGTTTGTATTTACGGGCTCGTTTAGCCAATGAGAATAAGAAATTAGCCGAATCAGCGTATTTCATCAATTGCCAAGCTTCATCGACTATTAGCATACGACGTTTTTTGTCAGTTCTGGTTATGTTCCAAATGTGAGACAGAACAATATACATTGCTACTGGTCGAAGCTCATCCTCTAAATCGCGGATATTGAATACAACCATCGGGTTGTTGATCTCGATATTGCTTTGCTGTGAGAAGATACCGGCAAAAGTTCCAGATGTGTATTTGCGAAGTCTCTGAGCTAGTTGCGGGCCAGTCCCACCCATATGTAACAAAGTATCGTAAAGGTTAATAATTGTCGGAGGTATGGAATTATGAGTTAGAGGATCGCTTGTGATGCCTGCGCGTGCGTAGGTATCAATTAAAGCTTGATCCAAGTCAGCTTCTTCGGCTGGAGATAGTCCAGACTGATTAGATCCGTCTACGCTTACAGATGTGCTTGACAGCATCAACCTAAACAGACCATGCAGAGTAACTAGATTTGTCCTGAGAGCATTGTTTGCATCTTCAGCATCAACGGTTCTAGGTAGGTCAAATGGATTAATTCTGGTTGTAGAGCTTAGACTTAACCTCACATAACTACCCCCTACTGCTTCAGCTAGTTTTTGATATTCGTTTTCAGGATCGATGATTATAATTTCTGTCCCCATCATCATTGAACGTAAAGCTTCTAGCTTAACCGTAAAAGATTTACCGGCACCAGACTTTGCAAAGACCACCATATTGGCATTTTCCAAGGAGAATCGATCAAAAATCACTAGACCGGAATTATGCATATTGATGCCATATAGGACGCCACTATCTTGAGATAAGTCTGCACTGGTAAAAGGAAAACTAGTCGAGATAGCGCCCGTGTTCATGTTGTGACGGATTTGAAGTTGATCGCTAAACTGTGGAACAGTTGCTTGCATCCCCTGTTCTTGTTGACTGGAAGCAACTTTTGAGTAAACTAATTGCTGATTAAAAATTGTTTCGATGGCATTTTGAATATAATTAAGCTCTTCTAATGAATCTGCATAGAGAGTGACATATAGTCCAAAACGGAAGAATCTTTCTGAACCGAGTTGCAATTGATCGCGCAATTGTTCGGCGTCGATTATGGCAGCTTCGAGTGCGGGATCTCGAGTTTTGCCTTTTTCGGAATTAATGTTCATAGAGGCTTCGAGTTGAGTCACTTTTCGAGTCAGGTTATTCAAGATTGTCTGAGTGTCTACCGGGTAAACAAACATACTAACATCGACTACTTCGTCAATGTTTATTATCGGGCTTAACCAGCCGGTGTATATCTGACGTGGATAGCCATAAATATAGAGAGTCCGGCCAAATTTTGTTCCAAGTCGAAAATAGCTAGAAGCAATTTCAATACTACTAGGGGCGATTAAATCTCGAAGTGTTGTTATACCTGCAAGATAAGCTTTTTCAATCTCGGCTCGCTCTTTAGCTTGTTGTTCAGCTGCGATTTTTGAAGCGTTAGGTTCTGATTTTTTGCCAAATAATGCCATTATTGTTCTCCTTCAGTTGAACCAAGGCGTGGAGCTTCCCCTGTACCTTTTTTTGTATATAGATTAGCAATTGGAGCAAAATCATCAAGAGGCTCCTTGGTTGAGATGTCAGGATTATGAAAGCCGTAGTAAAGCTGACCTAGCTGCTGAGTATTAAGTTGTCTAGATTGGATACCAACCTGCCCCAAACCACTTATTACAACATTTAGACGGTTCATTAGTTCGTCTTTTGCCTTATCATAAGTTTTGCGGTTGACCTTTACGGTTTGAATATTGTTTGAGCCAAAGGTTCGCGATAATAGATTTTTAGTCTGTAATTTAGCATTTTCAATGTCTCCATCTGGGAAGAAAGGCACTACGACATAAAAGCTCTTATCCATGATGTTCGCCTCTTGAGAAAGTATATCAATGTAATTAATATAATCATCCATTAGGACATTTAAAAGCATGTTGTCTTGAGTCGATCTAATCGCTACTAGTTTTTCTAGATATGGGCCAATATCTACTTTTTTTGAACGAATTAATATTTGAACAGGAAAATAAAGTGAGTTTAAGAAGTTCTGATAACTGTATTCAATCGCTTCCCTCTCGGCGGTGCTCATGAGGTCGAAGTTGATTGATTTACAACCGACAACGGCTCTAAAACTACCGTCTTTCATGATTACCAGGCCATCGCGAAGTTCAGCTATCTGTAGAGAATTTTGAGTTGAATTAACGTCAAATTTAACAGAAGGCTCTGATGATGTTATTTTGTTAGGATCAATTATTGGATTGCTCATAGTATTACCTCAGCGAAATTACGACTTCATCTTCCCCACCTAAGATTTCTTTATTGCTATTCAAGCGCCTAGCCTGAGCTGCGATAGTTTCTATGGAAAGATCATCATGATTTGTAGCTAGACTAATTATATCAGGACTTGGCTGATTCGTGATAGTGTTCATAGCCTCAGGATTAACTGGAGCCGGGCTAGGAAGTGGATTCATGTTAGGACTTGGGACGCTGTTATAAGTTGCTTGAACTGGTTGTGGCTGTGGCACAGGCTGAAGCTGAGGTTCTGGAACAGGCGCTAATACTGGTTGAGTTGGCTCAGCTTGGACTTGTGGTTGAGGTTGTATTTGAGCTGGTTGAGGCGTTTGGTGAGTAATTGGTTTGGGACGAACGCTGTCAGACCTAGTTATTATCCTTGGTGCTTCAACAGGAACATCTGGAACTTGATAAACATCAAAAGCTGATGATTTAGGTTTCTCAAATTGAGTTGGATGCACAGTTGTTTGGACAGGTATATTTGGTGTGCTAAGAGATTCTTTGATCTCGGCTTCGCTGATTACTGGCGTTTTATTTAATGTTTCTTCTTTCATTCGGGTAATGATCTTATTCTTTCTTTCCTGGTCGCTTCTTTGGATCATGTCATTAAATGCTCGATTAATTGGTGCAGAAGAATCATGGATGTCGGCTATGGAGTTGGCCTCGTTTAGGACGTCTCTATTGATTGATGAGTTGGCGTCTTTTACTGCCCAACCTTTGCTGTCGACGACATCAGCCAGGAACGCTAATCGCTCTTGAGCTTGCTCGAAAGTCAAATCTCTAGTTGGTACATTTAGAGATTGCATATTGTCGTAGGTGATCTCTACTAACCTATCTATGCCGTCAGCAACCCAAATTTTTCGTTTTGGCTTTAAATAAAATGATATTAGCGCTGCTAAATAAACTTCCATTGGTTGGTCTTTTTTAAGAGGTAAAGCCAAGACGATAAAAAATATGGCGACAGGTAGAGGTATTAAAAACAATGGGAAAACAATTGTCCCTAATATATAAGATAAAGCGCCAGAGATTGCTGCCACGATTAAGAAGATAAATTGCTTTAGGCTAAAGGGCCCAATTAATTTATCATCAGCCTCGACATCCTGAGGGACTTTATATACTGCCATAAGCTTATTATACTAGATTTACATAAACATCACTATTATGAATAAGGCGTGATGTAAATTTGTTTTTCGCCTTCGTAGATGCGGATAAACGGAATTTTTCCATCGGCGATGATGTTCATTCGGTAGGTTTTTTCGCTTACTTTTATGTCTACGTTAATTATTCTTTGGGTCATTTTGTATTCAGGGTAAGAAGTTTCTTTTATCGTCAAACTTTCAGTTATGAACTCTATGATTAAACTCTCTGGAAAAACTTGAAACAGAACTGATTTAACTGAAAGCTCTTCGTTGTTAGATAATTTTAGAGCCTCGATATTAGTGAATTTAATGTCAGCTTCGCTAGTTGGAGCAAGCATTTTCTTCTTGACTTCTTCGACGTCTTTTCCAGCTTTTTGGTAGTCTTTTTCGGTTGGAGGCAAAGTGGGTTTTGCCAATAGAGTTTGTATAATAAAAGCAACTACGATTATGCTGAATATTATTAGGCCAATAATTATAGGAGTTCTGTATTTTTTAAACATTACTTTCGTCCTTTAGTTTATTTGCTTCTCTAATGATATTTTCTGGAATTTGCGGATATTTATCTATGTTAAGTATCAGCTCTGGATCATGAAGTGGTTTCCATCCCTCATTGCTCATTTTGAGAACCACTCGATAGATATCTGTAAAGAGAGTAAATGGTCCAGCTTCTTGTTTTATTAGTAGGATGTAATATTCACCTTTATTTATAAATTTACCGTTTGAAAAAGTAAAATTATCCATAACTTGACCGTATTTGTCCATGATGGCCGATTCTATTTTTGGCCTCTCAGTTTTTTCAATAGCTTGATAGTATTTTTCGCTATAATCAGGGTCGACAGTAAGAGCCATGCCTTTATCAAGTTTTAATTCCATTGGTCGATAATCATCACTCTTTGGGGTAATCGTGTACTCACCTTTTTTTAGGTAAAATGATCTATTTTTGTCAAATTCAGCAATTTTATTATCATCTTTATCGCTTAATTCATAAGTGATATTTGACGTTTTAACATCAACTGACAATCTAGCACGACTTGTAATTGAACTTATAGCTAACCAGCCGGCCGATACTAGTAAAATAATGCCTACAAATATGACAGTTCCACGGCTAAATTTATTCATTAGTTAGCTCCTCCCGTGAAGGGGTTTACATAAGTTGCCTTGGGATCAATGAACTCGATTTTGTAATCACTAGGGTCAAAGCCTTTGAAATATATTTCGTCGATTGCGTTTCGCCTGTTCTCTTGATTGGCACGGATAGTTAATATGATGTCATCATTTTTGTCGTCGATCTTAAAGCCTATGGTATAAAATGGAGAATTATTTATAGGTAAGGTAGTTATAATAGGATGTTTTGCAGCAAACTCCGCACCTGTTTTTTCTGAGTCCTCGCCGGACAAAGCTTCGTTTGCTAGATAAAGTGAGTTATTCTCTTGCTGCCATTTAATAGCATCTTCCGTAACACCAGTCATATTAACAAAAAGATTTTCATCTTTATAAAAATTCTTTTTTAGAACAAAATTTGAAAATCCAAAACGACTAACCTCGATAGTATGCTCTCCTTTAGCCAATTTTGTTGATGCTTCTGATAGGTTTCCGTCGATTTTAATTGTAGCGTCGTCTGGAACAACAGAAAATACTAAACGAATTTCATTGTTATTTAAGTTATCGTTATCATTATCATTCAATATCCTAACGATAATTCCTGCAATACTAATTATTATTACCCCGATCGTTAGTGAAATTATTATTTTCGTTTTTTTGTTCATAAGCCTTCCCTATTTTTTACGATACCAATAGTAATTGGAAATATTGCCATATTCATAGCCACTGACTGCCGCCATTGGAAATCGGCCTCTAGTCACATCACCAGATTCAGTGTACGATGCTGAAGCGGCTGGAGATTCAAAACCATTTATGGAACCTATCCAGACAAACGTATGGCCAGAGTCAAACTTGATGGCTACGTCACCCGGGATCAGCCCACCGGCATCTGCCTGACCTAAATCATAAATTAAGTTCCATCCACTAGTTGATGTTTTCAGCCAATTGTGGGTCACCTGCACTCCTCCTAATCCGGGATTATAGGAAGGGTCAAAACCACTATCTCGAATAAGTGTTGTGACAAAACCATTACAATCTTGGCCTGGGTTATCTCCACCACCAGAGTAGCCTCCTATTGAAGGATTCTGTTTGATTGCTTGAGCGTACAAATCCGTAGGCACTGAAGCATTACATCTCAAGCTACCTTCAGTCCTTGATGTTCCTTCTTTACAGAAGAGTGGCCATGCATATTCAATGACTTTTTGTTGAAAAGCGCTGGCACTTCCTGGTGTAGTTGGCGGGCAGTTTGTCCCTTGCCAGCTACCAGTAGTGGTAGTGAAATTGAGATTGTCGATATCAGCTAATTTAGAGCCATCGCCATCTTTGATTTTTCCGAGATAATTTTGGTAAATTTCACGAGATGCAATTACTCTTCTTGTATACACATAACTGAGCGATCCAGATCGAACATCATTAATCTCTGCCTCGGTGATTATCCCTCTGCTATAATAATCATCTATTCTACTCGATTCTAGAGTCTCAAATTTCTTAGGATCGGCAGAAATTTCATAATTATCATGAAAAATCCTAGCGTACTTTTCGACTATTTCCATCATGGCAACCGGCCCAGCTCCTGCTTCTTGGCTTCGGACTTCTTGCATCGGTTTCAAAGTGTTATTCAGCTTCGCGGGTAAAGAATTAATAGTTTTAGAAGTTAATTCCTTCCAAATAAAATCAAGTTGCATATCCATGTCGATATAGGCCCTATTAGTTTCATTTGCGTATTCCACAAGATTTGGCTGACGCTCATCGTCAGTCCACTGGATAAGCCCAAAGCCTATGCCAATTACCGGAACATAATCTTCTCGAGCGTAGGGTCCATAGGTGTTGTCACTTTTCACTTCAATTCTAGTTGGGTTCCAATAAGATTCCTGTTTGATGTTTCCGGCAATAGCGCTGGCCTGAGCCAAACTTAAACCTTTATCGACGAAGTAATTTAGAATTCGCTCTAAATTAGCGGCAGACTCAGCTTCGTTGGTATATCTAGATATAGGAGCAGTTCTTCCCGCCGCTCTACTCCCGCCACAGACTCTAGCTCCATCAGGATTATAAAATAAAATGTTATTGTCGATTAGTTTTTGCTCTGTTTTTTGTTTCTCGGTTAGTTCAGTTTCGGCAGTTTGGGCGATGGCTTTAAATGAAGAAAAAAATGTCAGTCCAAAAACTCCTATGATTACAGCTATGATTAAATTTAGTGATTTTGTATAAATATTTTTCTTCATCATTGTTGGCCTGCTAATTTATTATTAATAATGGGTTAATATTAATTTTGTTAATGATAATTTCAAAGTGCAGATGTGAACCAGTTGAATATCCAGTTGAACCTACTTCGCCGATAATCTGGCCTTTGCGGACCAGGTCCCCAGTCTTGACGGTTAGTTTAGATAAGTGGCAATAAAGAGCCAATCCTTCGTTCGATGAATTTGTAAAATTGATAAATGTGCCGATACCACATCTATTGTCTGGGTTGGTTGTCTTGATCATGCCGTCAAAGGTTGCAATGATAGGCGTACCGATAGGAGCTGGTATATCAATTCCGCTATGGAAAGTAGGAGCTCCGGTAAATGGATCTAGACGCGGTCCAAATTCACTTGAGATTTCTTTGTAACCAACGACTGGCCAGTTGCCGCTGTTCGGAGAGGCTGGATTGAGATTGGTGGTTATGTATTTATCTCGGTTGTCAAACAAATTTTGAAGGCTCAAATCAATTAAGTAAATTGCGTATAAAGCTTTTTCTTCAGAGTCTCCGAGGCAAAAACTGCCATTTTCGATTTGATTAGTTTCGTCGGATAATCCTGGACTTATTTTACCACGTTCCGTGCACTCCTGCCTATATTTAAGTAGTCCGCCAGCTTCTTCTAACTCGCAATTTAAACCATTACTATCGCAAGTTTCTTCATCCACTATCAGGTCTCCTCTAGCTACTAATTTTTCAATTACTTCTTCAGACGGAGTATTGATGTAGGCTGGGTCTACGCCAAAGACGTAGTTGCACATCATGTCTAAGCCAAGACTCTCTCCCAAAGCCTGTTTTTGGCTATCTTCACACATACTAAGACTGTTGATCAAATCAATCTGACTCTGTGCTTGGCTGAGAGGTGTGAGAGAAGCTAGTTGGTTTTTTGTTAAATTTATTAAACTTGCTAGGGCTGAGCTGATTGTTCCAGTTTTATTAATCAAGCCGACGTTCTTAGAAATCAGACTGCCAATAAAAGTATTTTGAGAATTAATATCAAATGGGCTACGAGATTGTTGATCGATTTTAGCTCTTTTAGCGATTAGGTCGTTCTGCTTACTTAGATATGCTACAGCTTTATCCTTAGGCAAGATGTTATTTCCTCTGGCCAAGGCAACAGTTCCAAATAATTTGCCGCCGCCGGAAACAGCTGCGTTTACAAAATCTTCGCCTACGATGTTTGGTGCTAGATTATATCCAGTCATTGAGTCTAGGGTGTTCTCAGTTATTAGTCGGGAGTTTTCATAATTTAATAAATTGATTAGCTCTTGATTGTCAGTTAAATTAAAACCAGTTAAAAAATTAGCTAATTTACTAAAAAATCCACTAAAGAAACTTTCTTCTTCTACTTCACCGCACAAGCTTTTGGCAATTGTCCCACCCAGGGTTGAAAATGATTTATCGAGCAGCTTAGTGATTTTAGCAGTAGTCGGGTTGGCGCCATTTACATATTTTTGAGCACTATAGTCTAAATCGTCAACACCTATGCCTGATGCGTATTTATAGCCTACTGAATCAGTCCCTGGATCAGTGGTTATGGTGTTACCGTTTGGTAAATCATAGCTTTGGGATAGAGTTAATTTATCAGCGATGTACCTCACTTCTTCTTGAGTGGCATCCCCTGCTTTTATCTTTTCGCCGACAGATAATAATAAACTAGCTGCTTGCATAGATTGATCAGAGCGACGGGTTTGATTATATTCCTGAAGGAATAAGCTGTTTTGGTATAAGCCGCAGATTCCTCCTTCGGCAATAACGTCAGCAGAGGTTGTTGCAAAATTATCAAAAGGCTGGTTGGCTGAGGCTTTTTTGCTGTCGCTTAGTTCGGTTGCTGTTTGATTCATCTCTGATAAACTTTGGCTGAGTATGGTGTTGTTTTCACCTGCGCTATCGGTGCTAAACCTATAATTAGATTGACTCCCGTAAAAATCAGTTTCAACTTTTTCAAAATCTTCAGTGTTTTTAGCATCGCTCGGATAACCATTTTGATTGATATTGATATAGCTTGTAGCTCTTTGCCAGACATCATCTTGAAAAGCTAATCGTCTGATGTTTAAAGCGGTGTCTTTTGATTTACTTAACTCAGAAGCACTATTTACTTCCCTAATATAGTCGTCACCAGAGAGAGTTTCATTGTTGTAAGAAAATTTGTCCTCGGCTATTTGAAAGCCTTCTTGTTCTAAACTGTTTGTTAGGGTACTTGAAAATGTTAAGTAGTCGTTTACTCTCCTGTATTTTGAAACTTTATCGGTTGATAGATTATCGATTTTTTCTTTCATTAACTGATTGGAACGTTCTTCTAAACTTAAATCCTGATAATTAAATTTTTCAAGGATAGCGTTGCTTACTTGAGTCACCACTAGCGATGAAGGCAATACCACAATTAATATAATTAAAAATAAACCTAAAAGCACAACTGTGGAAAGGGCTATAATTTTTGATTTATTTTTGGATTTTGACTTAGTGTTTTTATTTAGAATTTTGTCGGCGCTGTATTTGATAAGTTTAAGCTCAGGGCTTAATTCTGAAGTTATGGCTTTGTCGAGTAAAGATTTATTTGCACGGCTAAACGAGTTTGACTTATTAGCCTGCCTGAATGAATTAGGCATCTCACCTTTTTTTAAAGCTGGTCGCTTATCTTTATCTTCCATAACTTACACCTAAATTAATTTATTTATTATAATATATTTTAGGCGTAAAGTAAACAGAGTCAGGGTTTGTTGAAGAATTCAGAAGCTCTCGGACTTAAGTTTTGAATTAGCTTCAGCCTTTTCATAAATTCAGTATCTTTTTTGAGCTCGGTTAAGGCCTTATAGTCAATCTTTTCATCTTCATTTAATTTGTTTAGATCGCTAAAATCAGGTAAGCCTTCGAAGCTATTGATGCTATCCATGAACATTTTTTTGGCGATATCGACTTTAGCGTCTTCGTTTGGTATCGAGTGCAGCGTATTGAAAGTATTGTTAATGAACTCCTTTATTGGCTGGTCGTCACTAGGATTAGCTCGGCTAGCCATGAGTTTTTCGTATTCTTGGTCAGGCAGATTTTGTTTGAGTTGAGATAGAGCGTCCTCAGTTATATCTTTGCCGTAGAGTGAAGCAATAGCTACTTTATTCAGATCGATATCAAGTGGTTTGTTCCCATATTTTCTGATCAGTCCGCCCGTTAGGCCTTTGTTAACATTTAGAAAGTTTTTAGAAATTTCAAAATTAAATTGATTTATGTAGTTTACCTCCAAATCTTGTTTGTGCAAGATATGGGTAATCGCTCTACTGTATTCTTCGTATGTTAATTGACCACCATTGCTTGCGGATATTATGTAGCCTAGCAAGTCCTGCGAACTGATATCTTTTTTATCGCTTAAAACATTTATAATTACCTCTCTTGCTTCCACAGGATTTGGGATTTCTTCAGCTGATTCTTTGATTCGATCTATAATTTCTGGGTTAATGCTTCCAACGAGTTTAGTGTATTTTGCGTTTCCAAAAAATTCACCGCCAAAAGCTCCGTAGACCCCCCTTTTGTATATTTGATGGCGAGTTTTTCTAGCTAAGAAAGCTGGGTTGGCATAACTCAACTTTGATTTTGCTTGAGGATCGTATAACTTGTCCATTTCTAATCGACGTTTTTGCCCAGAATCGATAGCTCTTGCAAATGTCGTGTTTTTTGCGCTACTTATGATCGGCTTAGAGAGATTTTGAGTAAACCCGGTAATAGAAGCTGCGATAGCTGGCATTTTCTTTACAGTGATAAGTATCAGACTAGGTATAAAAAATACCGGTAAGAAAATTAACAGGAAGCTCATGAAGTTTAATAATGGATTAGTAGAAGTGGAAACTATTAAGTTATAGCTAAACAGTGAAGCATTAAGGACTAAAATACTTAAAGGCCGAAGCATCAGCATGGCTATTAAAATTTTCCACCAGTAGGTAAAAATTTTGTTGTTACTAGATATAGCTAGGCTGATAAATGCTAGCGGTGAAGTAATAATTAGTATTGAGATGGCGATTTCTCTAAAGCTCAGGGCAAGCAAGAGGCCAATCAGCGAAAATAATCCAGTAATTATAATCGTTCCGGCTAGAATTAACCCTCCGTAATAGCCTATCACCCCTGCAAGTGCCACTCCGGCTAAGGTTCCACCTACAAAGTATAGAAATTTGCCAGAAAGTAAATCGAAGGGTTCGGTTATTGAACTAAAGAATTGTGCAATCCCATAGCCCAAGATATTGCTAAGATCAACTAGAACTTGAACTAAGTAAAAAGATATATTTGCCAGTATGATTATGACCATAAGTCTGGGGATTAACTTTATGATATTATTATTGGCTTTACCTAATTTAAACACCTGCATAAATATCAAGATTAAAATGATGATTAGAATTAAGTAGTTTGCAAAATCACGAAAGCTTTCCCAAGCGATTTGATGCTGGGCGACTTTAGCTGGGTTGATCTCCATAAAGCCCCAAAGAGTTTTAAATGAGCCAACTATACTGTCGGCACCTGCTCTCTCGGCCATACAAAGAAGTGCCCCTGTGCCGGTAGCCGCACAAGCCGATCGAGGAGCAAAAACGTAATTATAGTCAATCGGATTAGAAAGTTTTAAAGTATTTCTCTCTACCTCATTAAATGGAATCCAAGTTTTGAGCCAACTGGTCCGGGTTGAACCGTCTATCGACAGATTTTCGCTTTTGATAGCTTCGGTTGTTACAGTAATGTTTGTGTAGTTACTAATTAGTATTTTTAGGACAGTGTCATCGATAGATTCGTATATTTGGATGGGCATAAGCTCTTCTAACTTTGAGCCGCTTTTAGCCGAAGTCATAATTTTTTCACGCTCTGTAATTGGATCGCAATTTGTTTCACCCTCACACCAGTCGTGGACTATACTCGGGTCTATCCCGGTATAAATATTTACAAAAGCTCTGTCTAATGCATAATTGAGACCCTTGCTAATGTCAGATACTAGAACCATGTTCGTGTTTGGGAATGGACCAGCAGATTTTTTTTCATCCTCAGGAGACTCGATGCGTATTTGTTCAGCTTGAACTTGTGCTAGACGATCGTAAGCGTCAGCTCCGGTTATGACCATCGACGAATAGCGACCGATGCTGAAATAGTCGAGCTCCATCAAAAATTTTAAGCGGTACCTGTCGACAATATCAATCTCGGGACAATAGACTAACTTGTTATTGTCCTTTAAAGTCTGGACTTTAGAGGTAGATATTTGATTAGTTTTACATTTTTCTATTTTTGGGTAGATGTATTGAGCAAAAATTGTGGCTTCCCGAGCTAGATTGGTCTCAGTAACGCTGGCTGGATATTGATCACGGCTATACGGAGTGAAACTATTTGCGGAAGCTGATTCGGTAGCTACAAAAAAGCCTACTAAGAGCACAGCTAAAACAATCATTAGACCGAACAACGGTTTGATTGATTTAGGATTGGTTATACTTTTCTTCATGGTTAGGAGCCCGATTTAATTGTATAACCTTGGCGCTCCGGGAGGTCTTCGCCTAGATGAAACGATTTCGTCTAATTTTGTAAGTGTAGCCGGATTTATTTCTGGTGATAATTTAGCGGCGTCAATTGTTTCACGTATGCTGTTGCTCATTGGCGTCGAAGGCCTAACTAAATTAGAAAGTGCTTGACGACCAACAGTGCCTTGATCAAAAACAAACGGTTTTGTTTGCGCCCACTCGCTTGCTGACATCTTGGTTAAGTAGTTCTGAGTGTCTGCAACCAAATTATTATTATCAAAAGTCGCTTGGGAGATGTCTCCATTGGCCCGACCCATAATTCCTGCGATATGAGCGGTCATGACCGGGTTTCCTCTATCTTTAGAAGCTGATTTAACCTCATTTGTGAATCGACTAGCAACTGCGTTGCCTAGAGATTTTTGGAGCATTGGAGCTACGGTGTTAAAATTATCCGTCGAGAGACCCACTCCATTTGCCTGCGTGAGCGCCATAGTGGATAGAGTTTTGGCTATGTTATTGCCTTGTAAGTGGTATGTTTGGCGTAAAGTTTGATCGACATCATCTGCCGTGAACATATCAGCAATTTCTTGCTCGGATTTACCTTTGATGTTATTAAAAAAGTTGTTGATAACATTTGGGTCGGTAGACATTAAGTTATTGGACTTAGATTTAATGTCTTTAAATTGCGATTCCTGAATTTCTTGGTTTTTTATAATAGACCCAGGCGCATTTCGCATGCCATAGCGAGCTTTGTCAGTCAGGGCTGCCCCAGGGTTCCAAGTTCCATTTTCCCCTCTTCCAAATTTACGAGGACCGCGAAGACGCTTAAATTCTTGTTGCTGGCGATTTTGATTAAGCATGGCTTTGTTGGTGTCCGAATTCTTCCAGGCCTTGTTGCCTCCCCCTTGGAGTTGTCCAGCCAATTTGCTAAAAGATTGTCCAACCATAGGCGCCGATGCTACCGCGCTTTTTAAGATGCCAGGTGCGGCAATTAGTGGCAATACATTAATCGCTGCTGACATTATTCCTAGAATGGGCGCCCCCAGCCCCCCGGTACTGGACGATAGGTTGATTAAACTGGCGGCTAACTTTGATGCTCCAAACAGTACGCCGATTATCGGAAAAACCATCAGCATCGATATAAATAGTTTCTTCCAGAGATTATAAAAGCTTTGAGTGTTTGGCAGTATCATCGATACGAATGCAATTGGGGATAATACTATCAGTATAATAACTAGGGCTTGTCTAATCATCATCGCCATAACGGTCACTAACAAGGTTAGGACGATAGACAGTAAGAAGCCGATAATAATTGGCTTGTAAGCCATATTGTCGGCGGCCCCAGCAATGGCTGTAGTGCCCAGTACTACGGCTACGGCTGTAGATATAAGTGCGCCGAAATCGAAGGGGCTACCTGTTCCGCCAACACCTGACTCTACGGCTTGGAATAACGAACGGACCGAAGCGCCAACAATGTTACTTAGATCAACGGCAATTTGACAGACGTAATAAGATAAGTTAACCAAGATAATGGAGACAACTAGTTTCGGCAAAATCTTCTTAATTGAATACATATTTAGTCCAAGCCCGGTGATATAAGAAATCACCACAAACATTAGCACGATCGTAAATGAAATATTGGCGATATCGCGCATTGCTTTCCAAGCCACATCAACCGTATTTTTACTTTTTAGGCTTTCGATTTTAGCATCAATCTGAGCTTTTGCTTCTTCATCTTCAGGTGTGGTGCCTAAAGCCGCCTTTTCTTTTTCTAGATCGCTTATATCGCCAGATTGAAATACTGTTGGGCTGATATTTAGAAAAGACTCTAAACCAGAATAAAGACCATTAGACGCTAAGCCGATGGCAGAGGTGGCTAAGCACAAAGGGTTAGCGATTCCTCGACACTCCATGGGCTGGACTGTCGTTACTCCTTCAGCCTCAAGACATATTTGCTTAGCATCGTCGCATTTTTTGATACAGGCCGCATCTAAATTACAATCTAATACACACTCAGCATGAGTTGCCACGCAAGACCCAGTAGGCTGAACTGTTTGAGCAATAGCTCCTTGAGTAAATATGGCACTTGAAGTAATAATTGCGACGATAAAGTAAGCTATTATTTTCTTTGGCATACTTAAATTATGCTTGATGTTTATGCTTTTTTCAATTTTCATAGTCTATTTGCCTCTTTTATAACTTCCGGATCACTAATTTTAATAATTTCAGCCATCGCATCTTTAGTCGAGCTATCCTCAAGTAATTCTTTTATAGCTTGACGCGAAGCTGATGATGGACGAAGGTTATGGTAATTTAATCCAAGCCGTGATTTATCTTTTTCGACTTTGCCTGATAGCATATTTTGAATATTTTGTTTTATGTTCTCTACTCGGGCAGTTTGCAGAGTTGACATCGGCTGATAGTCGTTTGGATCGTATTCGCCATAGCTTCCATAATGCTTTAAGTTCGCGTCGATTTCCCCTAGGGCTTCAGGATCTTTATTTTCTAATACTTTAGACCTAAATTTTGTAACAACAGAAGCAAGCTCCAGTTGATTGGCGCCACTGTCTTTTGCAATTTTAAGGCCGGCAAAAACCTTTTCCATGTCGATTGTTTTGGCTTGTTCTCCAGCATTGAATATACTCTGAGTTGCAACTAGAGCTTGATCTGAAATCGTTGGATTGAGTTTTGAGACTCTAGTGTATTCAATTTTCTGATTATCTGTAAGTGATGAAAATTGGTTTTTTGATTTAGCGCTTAAATCTTGGAGTAGAGCTTGGGCAACTTGTGGAGATATTAGCTCCGAAGCTTCACTAAGCCTCTTTGCTCTATCCTCAAAAACTTGCGTTTTTGCTCTCGCTAGGCTTGAGCTATTTTTAGTCAGATTTTGGCGGATTCTTCGAAACGGATTTTTGCCAGTGTAATTGTTGGCAAATTCTTTTTCCTTGTGCTGTTGCTTTCTCAGTTTGCGGCGCTTTGAAAATGTATCGGATTTGTAAAGATTTACGAGAGACTTAACTCCAAAGAAGCCGGTTATCGCTCCCATAGCGCTTGTGACTGAACTCATTTTAACTTTGGAAAGCATTTTTACGGTTAGCCAAGGCGCAAGTATGCCAGGTATTATGGCCAGTAGTTTGCTCTCTAGATTTGAAGAAATACTAGTTGGGTTAAGGGCGAGCAACGAGGTCAAATAACCGAAGCTATATAGCAGTGAAATCATCGGGTAAACTAAAACTGCTGATATCAAGGCTTGCCACCAAGTGTCGCCCAAGCGCTTCAGACCTGGGATGAGTTGTGACGCGATGCCGATTGGGGCCATAGCTACCACCAAGACAATTAAAGCCAAACGTATTGATAATAGGATTTGCATCGATAGCCAAGTCAGTAGACCAATTACAGATATGACAATTATCAGAATTACATCAACTATCATATTCCCCGCAATGATTAGCAGGCTGTTCCAGCTGACGTTAGTTGCAGTGCCTTTATCATAGGCTTCGTTGGCAATACTTCTGAACAAGTCATGAATTGATACGCCCAAAACATTGCTCAGGTCGATAATAATTTGTACAAAGTAGTAAGATAAGCTTATCAAGACGGCAATTACTATAATTTTTGGCAGAGCTTTTTTGATTGCGTAGTTTGAGAAACCTAAGCCGGTAATCTGTGAAAATATTACACCGATAAGGGCTATGACTATTAAGATGTTAGAGATGTCTCGAAAAGAAGTCCAGACTTGTTTGATTGGAGTTTTACCTGTCGAACCTTCTTTGAACAAGCTGACGGGAGATTCAAAAGACGATCTAAGTAAATCAAATTGTAAATCGGCATATTTAGTTACTAGCTTTGCAACATCACAGATATACCAGCCTAAACCTCCAGATATATCACAGTGAGTATTTCTGCCGACAGTAATGTCAATTTTTTCCGGCGCTCCATCTATAAGTTTTTTTTGTTCATTTGCGATAACGCTTTTATATATGGCTATGTCGCTCGCTGTTAGGCTGCGCCAGGAAAGAATTTCGATATCCCCGCTTGCAAATTTATCTCCAACATCTGATGATAACGTTTTGTTGTCGTGCATATTCCAGTACATGGTTTGGTAATAGGCTCTGAGCATGTTTAAATCAACGCTTGATTGGCTGGGTGATGTAATTAAGCCTCCCAACGAGTAGAGGGTCTCTCTACATACTCCACTCTTTCCGTCGTCGCCCTCAATTTTACTTAGTATTTCAGCGTCTGTTTTGCAGTTACTGATCAATTTACGAGCTGCATCTAGGGGTCGATTATTTGGTTCTGGCTCATAATAATAAGCGCAGCTAATGAAATTTTCACCGATAGCTCTAACTTCTTCATCGATAAGTGTCGGTTTAAAATTAATTACGCGACTTAAGTCGGCGAAACGGTTGCACGTAGTGGCGTACTTATAGCTGGCCAATCGACCGCTACCACTCTCGATAACAGAAAATCTTTGGTAAGTTCCAGGTAAATTTTGTGGCACGGTATCGATATTTATTACGCCGGAACCTTCACTCCAATCAACTTCTTCTTGGATAATATAGCTACCATTTAAATATAAATTTATGCCAAAAGCTAACCGGCTAGCAAAATCAGATGAATTTGCTTCAGGACATCCTTCAGCAGATCGACATTTAGCTAGTAGAACTGATTGTGCATAAGTCATGAATAGCGCAACTTCATCAAAATCAATATGTTCTCCGCTGACTGAAGTATCCCCCACGTCAAGTGCTGCCTGTGCGGGCTGAATAAAGCTAATAAAACTTGAGACGATGATTAATCCAATTAGCGCTGATAATTTTATTTTTCTCATTATCTTATATCCATCCTAAACACTACGAAAGCATCTTCCGGAGTTGTAACTTTTCTTCTTGTCCCAGTCTGACTTAAAACAACATTAGCGCGGTCGATAATTGGTTGTCTGAGCGACGATTTCTTTCTAATCTCTAATCTACTCCAGCTAGAGGCAATATGGTTCAGATAATGTTGCTCCCCTTCAATTATTGGCTGATTAATTTTTCTGACGATTGCGCTAAAGGTCTCAGTCTTTTTATTTGGGATAGAGTTTTTGTAAATTGGGTCAACCTTGTTGCCAAACAGTGTTGGGTTGACTTTTTCTAGGGGCATTTTGTTGAGGGTCTTATCAATTTCTATTTCGTAGGCTGACAGTGGACTAAGTTTGTCATAAGTTTCTTTTTGCTTCGCTGATAATGCGGATGTGTTAAATGGAACCACTGGCAAGCCAGCATTCTCTAAAGTTTGATTTAGTGAGCGAGCCATGATTACAGAATTCTTAGGGTCAATCTTTTGAATTCGCTCGAGATGTTTTTCAAGGTTGTCTGTTTTATTGTTTCGAGCGAGAGCTAGGAGTGAGCCGTTAATGATGTCTTGCTCATAGATAATTTTCTTGCCACGCGCATTGCCAGTCTTATCCTTGTCGAGATAATTTGTGTCTTTTTTGGCGTATGGATCGAGGTTATTCAAACTCGTTTCAAATTTTGATCGGATATCAACATTGCTTCTCATTAGATCGAGGTTGCCGTTTGCAGTAACTAGCAATTCAGCAAGCTCAGTGTCTGTCCCGAGGATGTCGCTTATTTCTTCTGCTTGTTTGCCTGGGCTTATAACTGGTTTGGTGAACGCGTTAGGGTCGTTACGTACGGCCAGCATGGCCATGGTTTCGATGTCGCCATTAGTTTTAGCTAAATAACTGGCATTTCTAAAACTCTGATCGATTTCTTCCCTAGTAGCGCCTGCGCGCAGGGCTTCTTGCTCAGACAAGTCATAATAGGTTTTGTCGCTAACCATATTGTTGGCCAGGTTGGCGATGCTGGCGAGATGGAAGTTAAAATCTGACTTACCGCCCCTGCTCTTAATTAAGTTATAATTTGTTTTTTGCGCTTCATTTAACTGGCTGTATTCACTAGAGTTTTCGCCGTTCATAACCGACAGATAAAGCAGATTGTCGTTACTAAGTAAATCACGGTAGCCTTTTTGTTCTTTGTAATTTTGTGATTTACGGGCGAGTAATACTTTATCGCCTGCTCCATAGGTTAGGCTATTGAGTTTTCTAGAGCCAAGCCACTTGCTACCTAGTCCGCCTTGGTTTTGGTTAATTTTCCGTGGAATTCTGTCAAATGCCGTTTTACGTTTTCGTGCAGCTTCTTGATCTAGATCTTTACTTAGCATGTGCATCGAGCTAGCTTTTTTGGCCATGCCAGGTAAACCGTTCAGTGAACCGGATAATTTAGCGCCAACTTCAGGTATTTGATTGACTAAGCCGATAATTATCTTTGGAATAGCTAAAATTGCCGCATAAGGCAGAATAACTGCAATCAAGCCAGGGATTGACTTTGTTTCTGAGTTTAAGGCTCTGACAAATTCTGCTGACCCGAAAATGAAAGCTGATAGCGGATAAATTAGTAAGATGCCGGAGTAGTATTTTAGCCACTTTTTAAAGAAATTTTGTCCACCTGGCAGTAGTAACATCAGTAAAGCAATCGGTAACATGATCGCTGAAGCAATCACTACAAATTGGCGGAAAGAGAACAAAAATATTATAAATAAAATAGCAATGATAACGACGAGTATGGCCAGGAGTGTTAAATTAAATAAACTAAATAGCCCATAAGCTACAGCCCCGGCCCCGACCGTGGCTCCGATTCCCATTCTGAGTATGTAAGTTCCGATATTTACCTCTTTAGTTCCGCCCGAGAAGCTAGCGATCAAATTTTTTATTCCGGCTCCGGCGATGTTTGACAAGTCAAGGCTGATTTTAAGCAGGTAAATTGAAATATTAATTAATATAGCAATAACAATTATTCGCGGAAGAGACTTCTTAATCTGATAGTTAGTTAGCCCGATGCCAGTGATGTACGAAAATATTACGGCCATAAATGCGAAAACTAAACCAATATTTGCTATATTTCGGGAGTATCCCCAAGCAATTTCCGTTTTTTCATTAAGCAAACTGGGGCTTAACTCCATGGTCTTGTCTTTATTGTATTCAATTTCGTTTGCTAGTTTAGCGCCGGTTGCCGCACTTGGACACAGTGCCCAGCGTGCATTTTTTTGTTCACCATTTATCTGAGAACAGATATTGTCGAGGCCCAAGTCGACGGCCATTGATTTTTGGTAACATTGCAAAGCGTTGTATTTGCAGGCGATTCTATCTTCATTGCTACCCGGATATTTCTCACACATTGAGATTAATAGCTGTGGTAATTTTTGGTTCAACTCGGCCTCAGATACTGGAGGCTCGATATCAATAATCCCTTCAGTTGAACCACTTTTGTAGCCGGCAGTTTTTACGCCACTAGTATCGTAGTTGTACCCGTACCCCGGCGATATGACCGTGCAGTTCGGTTCGTTTCGGTCTTCTACTAATTTTTCGACTACTAAATCGCTGAATGATTTAGTTTTGTTTTCTTCTAGCCTTAGCTCATTTAGTATGTAAGACCTGTCGCTAGTGTTTGGCGGACACTGTTCGCAGGATGTAGAGACAAAATTGTTTAGAGCCTGACGTGCTTCTGGAGAATCAATCGTGCCATAACGCTTGATAATGTCGTCCACATTGCAGGAAGTCGTGCATCTATTATCTATCTCTTTGACCTTATCTAACCTTAAGCTGAAATCATCGCTTTTGTTTAAAGCTGGGAAATCATAGCCCATGAAGCTATTAATGTCGTTGCTATCTTTTTTAAGGTAAATTGTTCGCCCGATTTTTTGATCAACCAATAGTCTAGAGATGACAATTCCGACGTCTTTAGTATCGATTTCAGCATTTTCATCAGGAACATAATCGACGCAGTTCATTAGTATGTCACCGCCGATTAGAGCCTGTTCTTCTACTGTGAAAAGCAAAAACTCTTTTCGCTTGTCGCCAAATATGATGCGTTTAATCAGCTCCGGCGCTCCGTCACAGGCCATGGCTTTAGCTGTACTGTTATCAGAAGGTTTTAGGCTTACGTTTAATAAGTCTGTTAGTTTATGAGTGAATGGATTACCGTTCGCATCGGTGGTTTGAATGCACCTCTCAGTTTTACTCCCAGCCTTTTTTTCGAAAAACTGATTTGTTACTGTCGCGCTGTCTGAATTATTATCAAACTTAACCTCGATTCCCATCCCCCAGCCATAACCACCAAATCCATCTATCTTATCGGCAAAATAATCTAAAAAGCTAGATGAGTATTGGGCTTTATCAACGCCAAAAGTTTGGATACGCTTAAAAACAATTTCTCCTCTTTCCTTGTTTATGCCATACTCACTGCTCACCCCATCAGGCACAGACTGGATTAAAGGCTTCCAGATTCCTCCCGACAGGACAATTTTGTCTGCAAATTTGTCGGTCCGATTTTGCTTAGTGAAATACATAACCGAGCCGGTAGCTATCCGGCAAGTTTCGTTTTCATCAGGTAAGCCTGCTCCGCAGTAGCATCTAGAGCCGTCAGCATTGCATGTCATAGTGCCTTGCTGACAGTACGGGTCAGCGCACCTCAGGCCATCGCTGTATTCGACGCAGCCCTCAATTGCAGCACTAACTGGCATCGTTAGGCTTGAATTTAATCCAAAAAACAGGCCGAAGGCCATGATTAGCTTAAGGATGTTTCTCCACCTGTTCATCTCTAGTCATAATTATACACTGCTTATGATTAAAAAATAAAGAAAAGCACCACATGTGTGGTGCTTAAAATGTTATTTTCTGCCCAAGATGAGATCCCAGGTAACAGGGTATTCCAGATTATCTTCGCTTCTGTCTGTACTGATCGTGAAAAGGCTGTTCTCAATTTGATCAGTTACTGTTGCTCCAATTTTTTTTTCAAGATATCTCTTGGTAGACTGTATAACAATCAAAATATCGACCGCAACATCGACATTTGTATTTTGTAAAATTTCCCAACTCTCGTCTGTAAATCGGATCAGTACGTCACCATTGTTTAAGCTCATTGCTTGTCGAAGCGGTAAGGAATAAGCATCGCCCGAGAATCCATGATCAGTAAATTTTGCTTCTCTAAAGGTGTAGGCATAATCCTCTGCGTAGCCTTCAAAAAGTTTTTCGAGATCAGGTTTTTGAGAGTAATCTCTCAAATCAATATACGGGACAGGTATCTCTGCTTGAGGATAAGTAGTAGCTTTTGTCTGTTTCTCGGGTGCAGTCTGGGATGCGGCAGTTTTGCTAGCACAGGCGGAAAGAGATGAGACAGTGATGGCAATCAGTAATGTAACAATAACATTATTAAAATACTTCTTCATGTGGCCACCCTCCTTTCGCCTGGGTCACAGACGACTGCCAATTTCGATATTTATATTATACCACAGATTAGAAATTCAATCAACACTATGGTAAAAAATTAGTAAGGTGAATAAATCGCTGCGCCAGAGTTGGTCGTTCGGCTTGGGGGCGAATAGCTTGCCGGCGGATCCATATAAGTCCAAGGGTTGACGCTGTCTGTAGAACTGGCTGAACTAGGCTCGGGATAAATGCTAAAGTGCAAGTGCAGCCCAGTTTGGGCCGACCCAGTAGCGCCCATAGTAGCAATTTCCATAGACTGATTTACAATGTCTCCGACTTTGACTTTGACTGAACCTTCTGCCAAATGGAAATACTTTGAGGTTAGACGTTTGCCGTCTGACAAAGTGTGTTCGATAATGACGTAAACTCCGCCTACGCTGTCCGTCCCCGTCGCTTTGACTGTGCCGGGCATGAAGGCAATGATTGGGGTTGGCGTCGTAGTCGCTAGGTCGACGCCATCGTGAAAACTCATGACACATTTACCCGTCTCGGCTAGCTCGAGTGGATCACAGCGCTGTCCCCACTCTGATGTAACGGTTACTGAAGTGGACTTTACTGGTAAAACGCCTTTGTAGGCCGAGGTTGAACTTCCCAGAGAAGTATAATTTGCGGCTTGGCCTTCTAGCTGACAATTTTCGCCTTCGTCTAAGCGACATTGAATATTTTCATCTAA
>CAZHYM010000003.1:29223-36093 GCA_964536785.1 uncultured Candidatus Saccharibacteria bacterium
TCATCTTTACTTGGGTCACAGCCCTCGGGACTTCGATCAAAAAAATTATCAATATTTTCCGGAGCTGCTAGGTAGTTGACAACTGCGTCTGGCGTAAAAGCTGGATGTTCGTAAGCGTTTTCTGGGATGCCGATAATGGGAACGCACATTGGGTCGGTGGCAACACCCATCTCATTAAGAATCGGGTCTTTGCAGGCTGATAGATAAGCTTCATCTCCAGCTTCGGCCTCGGCATAGGCTAAAGCTTGAGAACCAGGTAAAATTGATCCAAATGATTTAAAGCCAATGCTTGCAATCGTCTGCATTCGGCTAAAGAAATTGGCGGTTTTTACAGAATAAGGCATCAGATTGGCCATGATAGTTCCCATAAAAGTATAGCTAGTCGAAGTGTCAAATGGACTTTTTTGTCTACGAATCATTTCGGCATTTAGGGCTATCATATCACGCTGAGAACGCATAGTAACTTTGGCATCTTCTTTGGTCATTGTTCCGCCACCATTGGCCATAGCCGTTTGGCTAAAGGTATAACTTGATCCAGCCGCAAGCGCATTACCGAGTAAATTGGGCGTCATCGATCTATCGAAGATTCCGCCACCCATAGCTCCGATAATGGCTGAACCGATAGAAGCAGCCACACTCTGGATTATCATGCCACTGATTTGGTCTTGGCCTAACTCTATTCCGACCTTAAAAAAGCCTGAAATTATTCCCCCGCCTGATGCGAAAGTAAAGACTAGCGAAGCTGCATTTAGGAAGAATCCAAGTTTAGAGTTCATAATGTTGTTGAATGTACCGCAGAATTCATTCAGATTCTCATTGTTATAACTTTCAAGAGTTTTAGCTATGCCTTCACTTGCGCCGATTTGGGTAACTTGGGCTTCATTGTCACCTAGGAAACTTTTAACGGAGCCAGGGTCAGAGATGGCTTTAAGACCAATAGCGTCAGCAGCGGTGCCGATGCTGTTTACTTCATTATCGCCGATTAAATCTGATTCAGCCGCCCAGACAAGCCCGGCGAATATTCCGCTAGGGGCTAGATAGGACGTGGTTTCGCTTTTGCCTAAGCCAACATATTTATCGCCAAGTGCCGAAATCTCTTCTTCGGTTAAGCCGTCTTCACCATCAAGTTTTATTCGGTCGGCTTCAGACATGAATAGAGAAGCTACTTTAGCTGCGGCCATGGCCTTGTTGACTTTATGAACTAGCACTGCTTTTTGGATTAAATTATAGCCACCACATACCGAAGAAGAAACTAAGGTAGCCAAACCTAGCCCACCAATTATTTTTGAGGCTTTTTGAAAAGTTGTTGGTTTATTAAGACTAGCATCCAAACTTTCCAAATTATTTTTAGTGGTTTCAACGTCGGAGTCTGGAGGTACTTTATCGGGATCTATGTCTGTGTTGATATCAGATGGGTCTCTCGGGTAGTTGTTCGCCTCGTCAATGCCGTCATTTAATTTATCCACCGCGCTGCGGGTTGTGTCTCCGTCGGCGTCTGTTGTAGTTCTAGTAAAACTTCTCGTTCCGTCTGTAATTAGGCCTAGGACGCTTTTTACCTTGTTAAATGCCGCATCGGCTTTAGTCCCGACGGTACCTCGCATGGCTTTATTCCATTTGGTATTTAATTCGATATCGTTGTTTATGGTAGTTTTAAATTCGGCGGCGTCTAGCTCAAGGGGCGTCATTTTGATTCCATCGTTATTAGCTATGCTGATTGAATCAATTCTCTGACGCCCAAAAGTTGTCTCAGTCGATTTGATATCAAATCCTGCGGATTGAAGTCGAGCTAATTGAGAATTGCTAACAGTGCTATAACGAGTAGTTTTCTTTAAGAAAAAAGATGTTTTAGTCTTTGTTCCACCAGGAACATCAGGGTCCATAATATTTGCTGATAAACTCAGTCGTCTCCTCGAATTCATGTGCCCTGGGGTGTTGATATAGCTATTGCTCAGAGTCTCATTGATATAAGTCATCATTGAAAAAGGCGCACTACCGATCAGAAAGGCCGATCCCCCTCCTAGTATGGCAATTAAAAACAGGGTGATCGGTCCGGTTTTTTTAATTTTACCGTTTGTAAACAATTTTGATGTTAGTTTGCCCGTCAATTTATTTTGAGCCGGAGTCGAACCTTGAGCTTCGTTTTCAGCTTCTAATACGCTATCGGTATCGCCGGGCTTGTAACGAAAACTGCTGGCCTCTTCTGGGTTAGCTTCTTGAGAACTTAAAAATTTCTCAGCGACATCGTCGCCATTCATATTATCATTCGAGTTATAGTTTTCTTCTGGCATAGAACTTAAGCTTATTTTATATTAATTATACACTAAAACACCACGCGAGGCGTGGTGTTTTGAAGTGCTAGTTATGAGATTAGCGATATTTAGAGAGTGTCGTCAGCCGGTTTGTCATTTGGCTCGCTACTAATATGGCCTTTTTCTAAGAACCCTTCAGTGGTTAGCATACTTCGTATCTCTTCTAGTTTGTTTGCTGCGCCGACATTTAATTCGGTGCTTAGTTGTGGATCGCTAAGAACTCGATCGACGTATGTTGCATAGCGTTTTACATTAATTCTAGTTGCCTCGTCAAGATTAGTTTTGTCACTAAGAATTTCGCTAATTGCTGATTTGTAGTCATCGAGGGCTACAGCTCCTTGTTTAGCTACTTTTGAAGTTGTTAATTTACCATTTGTAATTAAGTCAGCGGTATTTTTAACCACCAGTTTTTCATAATCTGCCAATGAGTAGCCTTGGATGATATAGTCGTTCCATCTGCCGCCAAGTCCTTCGTGAGTTACCGACTTACCGCTTTTTGCCCATAGTTCCTGCACATATTCGCGAATGTCATAGTTTGGACCTTCCTGAGCCAAGGAAGGAAATAGTTTAGTTCTTACATCGGATTCGGTTGCGATAGTGACGAATTTTTGTAAAGCAGCGCGTCTAACGAATTCATCAGCGCCCTTAAGCGTGTGGACGACGCTGCCATCAGAGTTCTTAAGCTCAACCGCGTAATTAACATCAGTAGACAAATTTGAAATTGCTTGGCCGTCTAATTTGTAATGGTTTATCATTTCTAAAGCATTGTCAGTAGCTTCTCTAATTTCTTTTTGCTGCGTGGCGATTACATTTCGAAGTATTGAAGTAACGCCTTTATCCCCTGCCACTCCAGCTGAAGCTAGCCTGATGCTGTTGCCATATGTTTCACCATCAAATTGCATATCGTTTTCAATCAGCTTATTAAAGTTTGAACTATATGAATTTTCTGCCATTTTTAACCTAGTATTTAAGATATTTTGTCTAAACGCCGACTCAGCTAACTGAATATCGAAATCTTTTGCCCCAGACAATTTAACTGCGCCTAAGTCAATTGTTCCATCTTTTTTCATTGCTTTTACGTATTTGTCGGCGATATCATTTTTGGCAGTTTCCCATGATTCATTAATTGCCGTAGTTGAGTTGGATAAATCAATATCAATCTTTTTGGCTTCCATCATAACTCGATAGGCACTCGTACCTGGAGTGGCCATTTCATTATTCAAGTTCGAGTCAAATTTTGTTTTCTGGGTTTGCAAGCGTTTTTCTTGAAGCTTTTTAGTTCGGGCACTAGCTTTGGCTAGACTCCTCGAGATATTTACAGGCGAACCGTTTGGTCCATTTTCAGCCATCCATTTAGCTTTTGCAATATCACGTTCGCTATCAAAGTAGCCTTTTGAACTCTGTTTGAACGTGCCGAGTTTGCCATTAAGCACGCCAGGTATTTTGTCGAGAAGCTCGTCCCCAGCTGTAATCATGGCTGGGATTAAGACTAGCGGAATGATTTGAACTATCAGTCCGAGGACTATAACGATAAAATTATCAGTGCTGGACAAAATTACTTGTCCAGCAAGTTGAGCTCCATTAAAAATAAACGAAAAGGCTGGGAACATGATAAGCAGTTTGATAAATAAATCAGTCCATTTTTTAAATAAATGTTCTGTATTTGGTAAAAGATTAGCTACAAACGCTAGAGGTGAAAGCATGACTAGAACGACAATAATGGCTTGCCGTCCAGCTAATGTAATGATAGCTACTACAACTACTAATAAAGACACCAAAATCAGAGGTATGATAAACCAAATCGCTCCAGCTATACCGCCTAACACTGTCCCAACGGTAACTGTTGCCAAGGCACCGATACCAACTCCTCCGAGGATAGTGCCGACGATATCTCCCCAGTTATAAGTGGCAGTAGCTGTCGATAATTCCCCTGCTTGAATTCTGACTGCTTGGAATAAATCAGAGACGCCATAACCTAAGATGTTTGATAAATCGATAGCGATCTGGCAAACATAAAATGAGATGTTAACCAGTATAGATGCCACAATAATTTTTGGCACCATCTTTTTAATCTGATAATTACTTAAGCCGTAGTTGGTTACATATGATATAGAGATAAGCGCTAGGACTAGTACGAAAGTGATGTTGGCGATGTTTTTCATCACAGTCCAGAAGTTATACAGTGAGTCTGCTTGGTTATTTTGGAGAGGCTGCACAACGAAGAAATCGGCTAATTTTTCATAAACCCAGTCCATTCCTTCAGCTAGCGACTCGCTTAATGGGCAGACAAGCCAGCCTATGCCTTTGATATTACAGCTTGATTTTGGTTTATAAGTAGCTGGATCGATTGTGATAGTTGCTACATCTCGCTTGTTAGAAAAAACGCCTGAAGATTGATTCAGATCATAGATGGCATAATCTCCAGAGGTCGCAGTTAACGGCTCACCGACAAGTGAAATTATCCTAACAGCTAGGATATTTGGGCTGGTGTCAGCCGGTACGTTGCCGTAATAAGTTGAACCGACTGGCAGGTCGAGGCCTTGGCCATCTAATACTTCGTTGGGCCCTGAATAGACGTTTTGTTCGTATACCAAGTACTGGCCAGACCAATAAGCCTCGCCAACGGCTTGAGCTGTTAGAGGCTTAGAAATTAAACCAAAAACTACCAGTAACAGAGATAGTACTGACAATAGAGATATATTTCGCATCCTCCCAAGGGTATGCGAGCTTTTCATCACTGCCCTAAACATACCTTAACAATAGCATTTTAGGGCTAAAAAGTCAAGTCGTCTATCTGTTTTAATTGCAGTAAGTCAATATTTATATTATTATGAGTTTATGATGAAAAAAATTATATTATTGGTTGTGCTCATGGCTAGTTCTTTAGCTTTAGTGCATGCGCCATACAAGGCCTTAGCCTACGAGAGTTGCGGCCCAGAAACTTCGATTATAGATTGTCCGCAATCGTCTGGAGATACTCCAATCGAGAAGAACCCTATCTTTACTCTCCTTCGAGAGGCTGTAAAGTTTCTAAGCGGGTTAATCGGCGTGTTGGCGGTAATTATGTTTATAGCTGCGGGTGTGGTTTACGCTTCGGCTGGCGATAGTTCAGACAAAGTCAGACAAGCAAAGACGATGATGACTAACACCGTAATAGGTATTGCTCTCTACGTATTCTTGGTAGCAATTATTAATTTCTTAGTCCCAGGAGGAGTGTTTGGAAATGATTAAAAAGTATCTTGTGTTAAGCCTATTGGTTTTATTTGGAGCGGCTTCCTTTAACATAGTTGGTTCAAATCAAGTTTTTGCGGCAGAAAACTGCGAGCATAGTTTTTTGACGTTACCTCCTTGGTATCGTGGTTTGACTAATACAGACTGCTCGATTAAATCACCAAAAGATGCTGGCGGACTAGGGGGCTTTATAACGACAGTCCTGCTTAATGTTGGCGAGATGTTGACTCAGCTAGCTGGGTATGCGGCCGTCGCTTTTATCCTCTACGGAGGTTTTCGGTATATGACCTCTCAGGGAGAGGCTTCTGGCATCCAATCGGCGAAGAAAACGATAACAAACGCTTCGATCGGCTTGCTTATATCTATTTTGGCCGTGACGATTATCAAATTTATATTCAGCACATTGGAGGGCTAAAGTATGGTTTTACAATCTTTAAATAATTTTTCTGCTTTAAACAACCAAAAGGCTGACCTTTGGGGTTTGCGAAAAGTGGATTTGAATGCTATTACACTGTCTAATATCTTAAACACCTTTTACTTTTTCGCTGGAGTAATAGCCGTAGTGTTGATTGTGTATGCGGGATTAATGTTTGTAACTTCAGCTGGTGATTCTGGTAAGGTTGCTAAAGCCAAAAACACAATCACCGCAGCCGTCATCGGTTTAATTATCATTATGTTAGCATTTGTAATAACGCGCTTTGTCGCAGGAATAGCGGGGTAAGTATGAAAATCAAGAATATAATTATGGCTTTAGCGCTGATCTTAACGTTTGGATCTAGCGTTCCTCTGAGCGCTCAAGCTACAGCCGTAGGTGGTTTGGAAGAGTTGTGCGGTATAGACGCAAATAAATCTTCTGATATATGCAAAGAATATATAAAGAGCACTGATAACCAAGTTGGTTTATTAATCGCTAGAGTATTAAAAACTATGCTGTTCATAATTGGCGCGCTGTCGGTCGTTATGATTGTCTACGCTGGCTTTAATTTCGTAACTTCAGCTGGTGATTCTGGCAAGGTCAATAAAGCCAAGGGAGTCATCCTCTACGCCGTGATTGGATTGGTTGTGTCGTTACTGGCCTATGCAATCGTTAGCTTTGTTACATCCAGCATTAATCCAGCTTAGACCGTCACAAGGAAACCGTCAGGCAGCATAATTGAGGAATAAGATTAGTTATACAAACCTAGTCTTTACACTCTGATATAAATATAGTATAAATAAGTTAACCTTAATAATTAAGAAAAGGAAATAACACAATGAAAAAATCAATAAAAATGGCTATACTAGCGGTCGTCGCTGTATTAGGAGTTGGGCTTTTTGCAGTCCCTGCACT
>CAZHYM010000004.1:0-30018 GCA_964536785.1 uncultured Candidatus Saccharibacteria bacterium
CCAATGCATTCACAGGGCTTTCTGTAGACAAAATCATCACCGTGGGGACGAGCAAACACTTCCTTCTTCTCAAAATTAATCCCATAATGTCCGTGTGCGTAATCAGTTTTAATGCGCCGGTTTTTTCTGTAAGTGTATAGGCTAACCTTGTGCTCAGTTACGTCTAGCTTAATTTTATAGCAATCGTATTTTATCTGGAAAAAATGTATAAGATAGTTTTTGAGAATATCTTTAATATTCTCCATACTTTGCAGAATGGATTTTCGAGCAGCAATGCAACATTTTTTAGCTTGCTTGTTCTTAGATCTTTCCCAGCCGTCTAGCTCGCACAATTGATTTTGCAAGGCAATAAACTTTTGGTGCTCTTCGAAAATTAAGTTAAATTTCTCACGTCGGCTAAGCTCTCTAAACTCAGCTAAACTTAACAAAACGAATCACCTCTTTTGCTTTTTTGTTTATTAAGGTACTTGGGAACATTTTAAGCCCGATATGCCAAATATGCAATAAAAAAATCCGCTACTTAAGTAGCGGATGCGAAATAATTTTTTTCAAAGTGCTGGGGGCTTTTGTAATATCGCGTAGGTTCAGGCGACCGCGAACGATGGGTGTAATGCCTAGCAAAAATGTACTGCCCGGTAAAATTGATCCCATAGTGACCGTGGCGCAAACGATCTTTTTCTTTTTGATTTCGGTTTGTGTAGAGGCTAATCGCCTCACTTTTCACTGAAATTGAAAATTTGTAACTGGTATTTTCTAGATTGAAGAAAATAATTAAAAACTGAGTCAACCTTTCAACTGCAATTTGAAATTGGCTTCTTCTTATCTTTCTGCTCTTCATACAGTCTTTTCGCTCATTTAAGCAGCTTGTCTTAAACAATTTATTTTCCAGACTGATAATCTCTTTTTGAATATCGATAGCTAGTTGTGCTCCATTTGTAATTTCCTCAAATTTTTTATCGACACTTAGACTTCGAAAATTAGCGACACTCAACAATTCCAATTCAAAATCCAAAACCAATCACCTCTTTTGTAATTTATTCCTCCAGGTCCTTTTGAAGTAGGACACTTGTCTAGAAAGACAAGTGCATGAAGCGATATAGAAAAATTAGAAAAACAAGCAGATTAAAGTCTACAATAATAGCTATGGGTCAGAAGTACGATCACTTAAGCTATGAAGATCGAGTCAAGATAGAGCATTGGCATAATAGTGGCAAAAGCATTCGTTTCATAGCTAGTGAGTTAGGGCGTAGCCCCAATACCATCAGCTATGAGCTAAAGCACCTTGCTGTCTCGGGTGAATATGTAGCCAAGAAGGCCAGCGTTAAGGCTTACCAAAAAAGATATTACGCAAAAACATCCACCAACAAGGTCGCTAGAGATCCAGCGTTACGTCAACACGTCGATGATGGCTTAAAAAAGGGCTGGTCTCCTGGTGAAATCGCTGGTAGCACGTTGTTACCCGACAGCACCGTCCGAGCTACATCCAAACGGACTATCTATCGTTATGTCACGCTCTATGCGCTCCAACATAAGCTATATTTCAAAGGCAAACCAAGAAGGCGCAAAGCCATGTATCGCCGTGGGCTAATTGGTGAACGCAAGTGGATTGAAGAACGAATTCTACGAGATGAGATTGGTCATTTTGAGCTCGACTTCATTGTGAGCCCTGCCAAGAGTGGTAGTAAGGCAGTCTTGATGGTTGCGGTCGATACATTTAGCAAACGAACACTCATTGAGATTTTACCTAATCGAACCAAAAAAGAGCTCTCACGAGCTCTCAAGACAATGTTTGACGGTGTTATTGTCAAAACTATCCTGACCGACAATGATATAGCGTTTACGTACTGGAAGCACTTCGAACAGCTTCTTGGCGCACCATTTTATTTTACCCATCCATACCATAGCTGGGAGAAAGGATTAGTCGAGAACACTAACAAATGGATACGGCATTTTATCCCAAAGAAAACAGATCTTAGCACAGTCACCACAGAAACTATTACGACGATGCTAACGTACCTAAACGAACGCCCAAGACAAGTCTTGGGTTATAAAACCGCAAATGCGGTATACTTAGAACAATTAACATTACAGGCTTAGTGTCCTACTTGGGGGTATCCTGTGCGTAAATGTGCTATTCTCTAATATTAACATAATCAGATAGAAAAGTCAATGATTACCTGAGAACATAGAGAGTCGGGCTTTGCTATAATTAGAGAATGACAATTTATTATACTGACGGTTCGGCCAGTCCAAACCCAGGGCCGGGCGGCTATGCTGTTCTCGATAAAGATGGCAATCCAAAGGCGCTAGGTTCGGAAAAGCATTCAACAAATATTCGGATGGAAGCGATGGCAATATTAGAGGCCATAAAGTTATCCGAAGGAAACCCGTGCCAAATATTTACAGATAGCCAATTTTGGATAAATGTTCTTACCGAGTGGGCTCCGGAGTGGGAAAAACGTGGTTGGACCAAGAAAAATGGCGAAATAAAAAACCTGGAATTAGTTAAACAATTATTCTCTGAATACCAAAATTCCAAAGCGACTTTAATCTGGGTTAGGGGTCACAACAATCATGAGTTAAATGATATGGCCGATTCCTGGGCAAATCGCGCTCGTAAAGGCGAAACAATTGAGGAGGTCAATGAAAAAAGTATCGATTAAGGTTAAACTGGAGCATCCTATCCAGGCGATAAAGCCGTTAAAGGACGCGAAAAAGGTGTTTGGCGGGGCTTATAGCCAATTTGATAGAGTCTTTCTGCCTAGGTCATATGAAAAGACCTATGGCTCGGTTGAAAATTCTCCGCGGTTAGTCATTAGAACAGAGACAATTGATAAAAACCCCGTTCATCTGATGATTTTTAAGAGGCCTGTTAATAACGACGTCCAATTTGTATTCCAAACTCAGGTTATGGACTACAATCAGACTGCGCACATCATCAACAATATGGGTTATGAGCTTTACGCGGAAGTTCCGAAGACCCGTAAACGTCTAGTGGCCGGAAGTGTAAAATTTTATCTCGACGAAATTGATGGACATGGCACTTATCTTAAACTCGAGCAAACGTTAGAAGACAATGAAAAGCCCGACGTCAGTGGACTTTGGGAAATATTAGAAACGTTAGATTTAAAAGATTTCGCAATGGCTCCGAAATATAGCGATATGATAGTAACAGAAAGTAGACGATAATGGAAAAAGATAATAACAACGTAGATTTATTTGCATGGGCGAATAAAGTAGATCAGTTCAAAAAACAACTTAAGATTGAGCTATTTGTTTTTAATAAGCATTTCACCCCCTTTAGGTTGAATCTAAACCCAGACTTAATTAGCCAAGCTAGAGCATGGTTTGTTTATGAAATGGCTGGTTTTGTAACACTCGGAGCCGAAAAAGGCCTGGAAGTAAAAGATTTTGAGCTCGAAGAGCAATCAAAAGATACGATACTAAAAACGAATCTAGGTAGAGTTGAGCGAGCAAGTTATTTAATGGATTTTCTAGTTAATCGCACTAATGAAATAGTAGATTTTTCGAACGATGAACATGAGTTCAGACTAACTAAGGGCATAGTTGCTAAGTTAACAATTGAAGACTCTGAGGCTCAAGAGGCCCAAGAGTTCTACGTTGTAAAGCAGATTATGGCATCGCAAGCCGTTTTTGGCCCTACCGCTTGGCAGCTCAATGGATCAAAGCTTGACAAAGTAACAGCTGACGTAAGTCTAAAAGTGCCGACCGATAACCAGACGCTGATTATTGGCGATGAGATATTTGTGTTCAACCAATCTAAATTTGAACGATTGTTTAGCTATGACTATAAGAAGCAATTAATCGCTGATGAAAAGATTAAACTTATCGAAAGTCGATTTAAGCTAAGCTTCCCTGATGGGCTGGATATGCAATCCTTAATTAGAGAGCGAAAGAAGACTGTTGCTAAGCTGCAGAAGCTTGAGCTGACTGAAATGAAACAGAGTGAGCTAATTGATTATGCAGATGAGATGCAGCTAGAACTGATGACCGATAATGACGGAGCAATTATTATTATGGATGGTAATGATTTAGACGTATTTATTGGACTTTTGAATGAAGATTACATGCTAAGCTCTGTTACGAATAAAAGATTTGAGATTGTGAATAAAAAAATGCTTGGAGAGCCTGACGGAGAACCACCAAGGGGTTAAATATGAATCAAGATCAAGCCTTAGCTATCTTGATGGCCGGTCATTCAACTTTAATTGTAGGTGAAGCTGGTTCGGGTAAGACTTATGTCTTGAATCAATTTATTAATCAGGCAAGAAAAGCTGGAAAGATAGTCGCAGTGACTGCAACTACTGGTCTAGCGGCTACGCATCTAGGAGGGGAGACGATTCACCGTTGGTCAAAAATTGGTATAGCTGATTACTTGCCAGCAGATTTTTTTAAAAAGTTCAGAAAAAATGATGTTGATAGGATAAAAAATGCTGACATACTAGTGATTGATGAAATTAGTATGCTAAATGATTTTCGTTTTGATATGATAAATCAAATTCTGAAAACAGCAAGGGGAAGCGGTCAACCTTTTGGCGGAATTCAGGTAGTGCTAAGTGGTGATTTTTTTCAGTTGCCTCCAATTAATAAAAAGCAGCAAGTGGATATCTTTGGCGGTCAATCAGCTGGTTTTGTTACTAGCTCAAGCGCCTACCAGGAATTGAGCCCCAAGATATGCTATTTGAGTAGTCAATTTCGTCAAATCGATGACGAACTCAGCGAAATATTAATGTCAATACGGTCCGGCAATGTCGATCAGCATGAGATTGATTTACTACTTGGCAGAATGGATAAGAAGCCAGACCCAGGACGAGCTGTAGTGAATCTCCATACTACAAATATAGACGTTGATTATATAAATGAAAAAGAGTTGGCTAAAATTGAAGAACCGGAGTTCAAATTTGGTATGTCATCATCTGGAGACAGGAATAGCGTTAGCCTACTTACTACAACGGTGTTAGCTCCCATCCAATTAGTTTTGAAAAAAACAGCCGTAGTCATGGCGGTGAAAAATGATTCTCGTGAGCGATTTGTTAACGGGAGCTTGGGAACTGTTATTGATTTTGCGACAAAATCAGGTCAGAAAATACCGATAGTGAAGTTTAACAACGGCAAGACGGTAGAAGTTGAGCCAGATGAGTGGAGGCTGTTTGAAAATGAAAAAACTCTAGCTAGCGTGAGACAAATCCCGCTCCGACTAGCTTACGCCATAACGGTTCATAAATCACAGGGTATGACTTTAGACGGAGCTATTGTTAATTTGTCCAAGGCTTTTAGCCCGGGGATGGGTTATGTCGCACTTTCACGAATTAAAAGTTTAGAAGATTTATACTTAAGAGGGATTAATCAAATGGCCTTAACTATATTAGATGAGGCAAGAGAGATTGATGCTAAGCTCAAAGAAGAATCAAAGATTGAATTACTAAATATGAAAAAACAGGGCGTGATATAATCTAATAATAATTATGAATCCATTTAGGCCAGTCGAAATAAAAATTGCACTGATAGGTGGTGGAACGGGTAGTTTTACTCTTTTGACTGCGTTGAAAAATTATTCAACTCAAATAGCAGCTTTAGTTAATATGGCTGATGATGGTGGCTCGACTGGTGTACTGCGTGATGAATTAGGGGCACTTCCGCCTGGAGACGTTAGGCAGTGTCTAGTTGCTCTTTCCCGAGTGCCAGAGGTAAGAGACCTATTTAACTATCGTTTTGACCGAGGTTCGATGCAAGGTCACGCCTTTGGCAATTTATTTTTGACGGCGCTCGAAAAAATGACCGGTGACTTTGCCAAAGCAGTTGAGCTAGCCAGTGAGGTTTTAAACATTGATGGCGTAGTTGTGCCGATTACCCTAAGCAATGTGCAACTTTATATGAGCGGTAAAAATGGCCGGTCTCTAAAGGGCGAATACAAAATTTCTCAGGCGCGATTTGATTGTCAACCAACCCTATGGCTTGAGCCACGCGCTATCCCGAATCCTACAGCTCTGGAAGCAATTGAAAATGCCGATATGGTCATAATCGCCCCAGGTAACTTATATGGATCATTAGCCCCAGCTCTGTTAGTTGACGGCATTGGGAAAGCTCTCAAGAAAACCAAAGCTCTGAAGGTTTATGTTTGCAATCTAATCACTAAGCCTGGACAGACGAGTGACTTTTCGGTTTGTGACTTCGCTTCCGAGATAGAAAGGATGGCCGGGGAAAAATTTTTAGATGTTGTTTTGTATAATACAGCTGAACCATCTGATGAATTAATTCAGAAATACGCTCAAGACGGAGAGAGGCCAGTTCTCTATAATGAGCAGAAGCTAAAGACAAAACATTACAAGGCGATTGGGTTAGATTTACTTGCCGGTAGTATTTGGAAGGGTAGCTCGGCCGACCCGATCGCCTCTTCTAGAACTCTTATTAGGCACGACTCGGATGCTACGGCCCGAGCGTTAATTGATATTTACAATAAATACAATAAAAGTTAAACCCCCTGAAACTCAGGGGGTTGTTTTAGTCACCTTTCGGCTACTAATCTTGGTTAGCTAAACTTGCGGGGTAATAGGAGGTGACCCCATTTATTTAACTAGCCAAGATCAGTAGCCGGGAGTGATTTTTGGAGAGCCAATCCGATTTTAGTTAATCGGCCTCATAATACGATTAACCGATTTATTTGGGCACTTTGATCACTCAGGTTTCTAACGATACTACACATTTGCTAGATGATCTATCAAAGGTGTAATACAATATTAGCATAAACAACATCAATTGTCAATAGATAAGAAAAATGCCAGATGTCTCTGGCATTAAATATAATAGTCTAAAATAGATTAACGAACGTTAACTTGTGTGCGTGGAACGCTGTGCCCACTAAAACGAGTTTTCTTCACTTTTTTAAATTCTACAACTCCGTCTTTGGCAGCGTGAATAGTAAAATTGCGACTCATGTAAGTTCCATCTCCGGCGACCTTAGTTGCGCCAGTCTGTCGGACTAGGACTTCTCCAGCGTTTACAGGTTGGCCTCCAAAACGTTTTACTCCGAGGCGTTGACCAGGGCTATTGTGGACATTTTTCGCTGTTCCACCGGCTTTAACATGTGACATTATGTCTCCTTAATTTATTTATGACTATTAAATTCGTATAACTCGAGACATTTTACATCAAATGCTAGTATTAGTCAACAAATGATTTGCTCTGGCATTCTCTGTTTAGGCTGATTCGGATTCTGCTAGCTCTAGAACAATCAACTGTCTAGCTACAATCTGGTCTTCACGGTGATAAACTAAATCATTTGAATTAGTATTTTTGAACTTTAGTATTTTATAGCCTATTTTTTCAAAATTAACTGATAATTTTCGATATGTTCCATCTGTTCGTTTCCAGGCTGGTATCGCTAAGCAAAGTCGAGTGCCTTTATCGATTTGAGGTTTGAGATTTTTTAGGAAGCCAACAATAATATTTTCAGTTATGTGCATTTCTTCCATAAGTTGGCTCTGGTTTGGCTCTTTGGAGAAAGGTCGACCCAGAAAAGTTTCAGTCGCGACGCAATCAATTTTTTCGCTCCATACGTGGTTCGTAGCGTCACCCACTTCGAGGAGTGCTGTGCTCAATTTGTTGTCAATCCAATTTAGATTTTCGCGAGTGTAGTCAATCATTCGTGGTTCTAGGTCGCTGCCGTAAATCTTTAAGCCGAGAAGTGAGGCTTCTTGCAATATAACACCAGTTCCGCAAAACGGGTCAAGTAATCGAATGTCTGATTTGCTACCGGCTATGGCTAAGTTGATAATAATCTGAGCTAGTTTTGGGGGCAACATCCCGACTTTTGCGTCACGCTTTGGACGTTTTTGATCACGAGCGGCGTAAGCTGATATATTTTGGGTACCTATGCTTCGCCCGACATAAATATTACCGGCTTTATCCTGCGTGATAATAATTTCAATTTTTTTATCTGATAGACCTAGTTTGTTGTGATGAGATGTTGCGGTAGATAGAGCAGGTGAGGTGTTTGATACGAGACGAACACTGGTTTTTCGCTTTAATGATGACTTCAATTTCAGGCTAATCTTATTGACGTTGGCTGCGGAGAGATTAGATTCATACCAACTAATTCCAAAGGTCAGCTTGCCGATATTTAGGGGAAGGTTTTTTGCGTAAAATTTTATAATTTGATTTTCAATGTCAGTGAATGATTTTGGTTTGACTTCAAGATCTAGTTTAGCTAACTTTAGAGTTCCCCCCAGCCTTTCAATATCAGCCTTTTCGGTTTTAATTAGTGCTGAATTTTTATTAATTAAATTAACTGAGTCAGAACCAAAAAATGATTCTAATTCCGCTATTGATATCTCTGGCTGGCGACCTAAAATTGCTATAAACATATCCTTAGTATACGTAGTATAATTGGATTATGCAATCTGAGAGCGTAGCCTGGAGACCGTCACAGCTAGTGGCGGCTTTTAATCAAACATTGGATTTTGCTTATGGCCAAGTTGAGGTTCAGGGTGAAGTATCGAGTTATAAAATTAATCAAGGAAAATATATTTTTTTCGATGTTAAAGATGAAAGTGCGAGCATAAGCTGTTTCGCGATGCTTTTTAACGTCAGGACTGTAATTACCGATGGGATGAGAGTCAAAATCTTGGCCCGACCAAAAATTACCGATAAAGGAAAATTTAGTCTAACCGTTGATTTAATAACACCGATTGGTGAAGGTGATATAAAAAAAGCTAGAGATTTGCTTAGGGAAAAATTAGCGGCAGAAGGTCTTTTTGCAGATTCACGAAAGAGAAAATTGCCGTATCTGCCTGATAAAATAGGCGTTATTTCATCGAAGGAGGCGGCGGGGTTCAAAGATTTTATGCGAATATTGGATGAGCGTTGGGCAGGCGTTGAAATTATTTTAAAACAAGTTCAAGTTCAAGGCGTTGGCTCAGCCGATCAAATGACAGAGGCTCTTAACTATTTTAATCAGCTGGAAAAAGCGCCAGAGGTGATTGCTATTATAAGAGGCGGAGGGAGCTTAGAGGATTTGATGAGCTTTGACGATGAGAGGTTAGTTCGGGCAATAGCTTCGAGTAGAATACCCGTTATCGCTGGCGTTGGCCATGAGGTTGATATTTCATTAGTGGATTTAGTTTGTGATGTGAGGGCTGCAACCCCGACTCACGCTGCGCAAATTTTATTTCCTGATCGAATTGATTTTATTGAGTCGATAAAATCGAAAATTAAATTTGCAGACCAAAGTTTTATTCAAAAAGTTGATTTGTTAATAAGTGAGGTCAATTTTAAGGAAATTGCAATGGGACAAAAAATCAGTAGCAAAGTTGAGGAGTTGTCGAGTAAAGTGCAGGCTAAGTTAGTTAACTTAGAGCTATTAAATCCAAAAAATGTTTTAAAAAGAGGTTATGCTATTGTGATGGGTACTCCTAGGCTAGGGGGAATAATGAATATTGAGACTGTGAATAAAATAATCAAAGCGGAGGTGAAAGATGTCCAGCCAAAATCAGACAATTAAGCAAAGAGTAGCAAAATTAGACGAAGCCTTGTTGTGGTTTGAGTCGGAAGATTTTAACGTAGAAGATGCCGTTTTAAAATACGAAGAGGCTAAAAATTTAGCCGAGGATGTGATAAAAGACTTAAACCAAATAAAAAATAATCTCATTATTGAAAAATGATTTGGGCTTTTATAGGAGTTGGATTAATTTTTATAGCCACTGTTTTATTCGGAGCGCCTTACATTCCCACTCATCGTAAGCAATTTATTAACTTGCTAGAGAAATTAGATTTTGATAAGTCGAAAGATATTTTTATTGATTTGGGCTCTGGCGACGGTAAAATCCTTAGACTCGTAAGCCCATACGTTAAGTTGGCGGTTGGATTTGAGATAAATCCAATTTTAGTATTTATTTCTAAGTTATTGAGTCGAAAGATTGATAACATTGAGATAACGTTTGGAAATTATTTAACTAAAGTTTGGCCTGAAGGGATAACGCACGTCTATCTATTTCAAGCTTCGCCATTTATCAAAAGTCTTACTGAAAAGATCATAAGTTACGACAAAGAACTGACAATCATAAGTTATGGTTTTGAAATTCCTACGCTAGAAAATGGCTTTTTAGTTGAAGGATTCTTTGTATATAAAATAAAAACTACCAAAAAGCTTAACCATAAGATATAATTAAGGTACTATGAGAAATTACAAAGGGTCAGTTCAAACAAGTGTCGTCTTGGCAATTGTTTTTGGGGGCATCTCAATCATCATGTCCATGGGCATAATTTGGCTAACTATAAATTATTTAGACCAAAAAAATAATGTTGATTCAAAAATAAATACAGCTGTGGCTGATGCGAAAAAAGCTCAAGCCGACGAATTAGAAAAGGAATTTGCTGATCGAGAAAAAGAGCCGCTGTCTCAGTTTACCGGGCCAGAAGATTTAGGACGACTAGTGTTTAAATATCCAAAAACCTGGAGCGTCTACGTTAAAGAAACAAATGGCTATCGAGCTTTCTTTCATCCTAAAATTGTCGTCTCAGAAAATGAAAGATTTGCGCTCAGACTGACGATTGAGACTAAGAATTATGATGAAGCTGTTCAGGCCTATAGCTCATTAGTTAAGAGTGGTAGTTTGACCTCCAGTCCATTCAGCGTAGGTGACGTGGCGGGCACAAGATTTGATGGTAACTTCACTAAAGACCTACGAGGTTCAGCTATTATTGTAAAAAATCGCGATAAAGTCGTAACTCTGCAGACGGATGCTGATACTTTTAAATCCGATTTTGACGCTTTGATTCAAACAGTCTCGCTTTATAAATAGACTTGAGCATTATCTTTAGTTTTTTAGCTATGCTAAAATTAAGATGTGAAAAACATAGGGGAGAATCGCGAAAGCATTTTTGACGTTGATTCGTCTTTGGTGGCTGTTGCCCACGAGCTGAAGAGTCCATTGGCCTTAATTAGGCAGTTGTCCTTATTTCTGGAAAATGAGCAAGAAATTGATCGTGACTATCTTCGCCAAATTACATTAACTAGCGAAAGAGCGATTAGGATTGCAAATGATTTGTCTAAAGTTTCTAGACTGGAGCAGCTTGAGCTTGATTTAGAACCGATCAATCCGAGTGAAGTTTGCAAACAAGTTGTGTATGAGTTAGCTGATTATTATGAGCTTTATAATAAGACAATTTCTGTAAGTGGTAAACAAAAAGCTAATTATCTGGCCGTGGCTAATTATGATTTGCTCCGTTCAATTTTGATTCAATTTTGCGACAACGCATTGCACTATGCTGATCAAAATAGACCGGTGGAGCTAGAGATTAACAAGCTGGCAAAAAAGAATGTTGTAAGAATTTCGGTTAGAGATTTTGGTCCGAGATTGCCTCTGCAAGTCTGGAGAGGTTTCAAAAAAAGAACCGAAGTTATCCCTCAAAAATTATCTTCGCGGCCGCTAAGTAGCGGTATAGGTCTTTATCTCGCTAGTCAATTTGCGACGGCTATGAATGCGAATATCGGGACTGTTTCACATGCTGATGGAGCGACGTTTTACATCGATCTCGAGATATCTAAACAGCTGTCGCTATTATGAAGATTTCAAAAGTTCTAGTTGTTGATGATGATGCGATATTTGCAAGATTGATTGCCAAAAATCTACATAAATATGAGGTAAAAATAGTTGGCGATGGCTTTTCGGCAATAGATGAAATTGATAAATTTAAGCCCGATGCCTTGGTTCTAGATATCTTGATGCCAGGAGCAAACGGACTCAATTTGTTGAATGAGCTCGTGTCTTACGATGATACCGCGGAAATCCCAATTATAATTTGCTCAAGCATCAGTTCTGTATTGAATCCGGATCAGCTCAAGGCTCTCAATATAGTAAAAATTTTAGATAAAACCACTATGGACTCGCGGGATATTTTGTCGGCGGTAATGAGGCTTGAAGATGAATAAATTTATTAGGCAAAGAGCAATTGTACTTCGGCGAACCAATTATGGAGAAGCTGATAGAATTGTTCAATTTATCACTCCAGACGGAGAGTTGTCTGCGCTTGCGAAAGGCGCTCGAAAACAAAACAGTAAGTTGGCCGGCGGAATCGAGCCCTTCTGTTTATCTGATATCGTTGTCGTGAAAGGTAAAGGAGAACTCTATCCTCTTACTAGCGCTAAGTTAATTAGATACTATGACAACATTATAAAAGATTTCGATAGGATGGAGCTTGCCTATAAAGTTCTGGACATTATCGCAAAGTCTAGCCGCGGGATTAGCGGCGGGAAGTGGTTTGAGATATTAGCCGATACTCTAAAGGGAATTGATCGGCTGAATATGGACTTAAGGACAGTCAAAGCTTGGTTTTATATAAATATCGCAGGTGAACTCGGGGATGAATTAAACTTAAGAACTGATGCAGATGGCTTGGCTATCGATGAATCAAAAAAATATATTTATGACGTAGAGTCGAAGAACTTAGCGGCTAGTGATGTTGGCAATATCACAGCCAACCATTTGAAACTTATGAGAATCATGTCAAAAGGCGACATGAATTTAATCGCTAAGATAACTGGAATCAGTGAGTACTTGGATGACGTTCTTGGGGTTGCTTCTAGCCATTTCGGCCTATAAGATAAAAGAGAAAACCCTGGATTATGTATCCAGGGCTGTTGGAGCATTATAGAAGTAGTGCCGGTCAGAGCAGAAAAAGTCCGCTGCACTCCTCGTCGCTCAAAACAAGGTACTCATCATGCCTCAAGCCTTTTACCTTTGCACTGAGCAGATGGTTGTTGTCTAACAGAAACTTTCTGTATCCTCCGTGGCACTTCAAGTTTAGGTTTCCGTCGGCCTTACGTATGCCATTTTGGCTTAGTGCTATGACGCACTTTCCGCTTTTTGTTCTAGCTCTCAGCACTTCTGTAACTTCCATAAGCTAAACTCCTTAAAGAGCATTATTTATCATAGGCAAAGCTTGGAGCGCTTTGACCAAAGATATATTATGATTATAACATACATTAGCATAATAATCAATGCTTGGGCTAGAAGCGCGTACTCATTCCTGATGTTTAAGAGATAAAAAGGTTTATTTTGCCCAAAGAGTTTTCTTGGATTTTTGTTCAATAAAGTCGTTAGTAGTATAATAGCCAATATGAAAAGTGAAGAAATAATGTCGAGCATAGTTTCGCTCGCAAAAAGGCGGGGATTTATTTATCAAGGTAGTGACGTTTACGGTGGCTTGCGAGGGACTTGGGACTATGGCCCACTCGGGGTAGCCCTAAAGCGTAAAGTTATAAATATGTGGTGGAAACATTTCGTCGAGTCTCGTGATGATATGTATGGAGTTGATGCAGCAATTCTGATGAACCCGAAAGTCTGGAGAGCAAGTGGGCATGTTGACACATTTAGCGATCCTCTAGTAGAGTGTGCTGAATGTCACGGAAGGTTTCGTGCGGATAACATTGATCTCAATTTTTGCCCTAATTGTAAGGCAAAAAATCCATTTGGCGAACCTAAACAGTTCAATATGATGTTTAAAACCAATGCTGGTCCGGTTGAAGATGATGATTCTTTGGTATATTTGAGACCTGAAACGGCTCAAGGTATATTTACTAATTATCACAACGTTTTGGACGCTTTTTATCCAGATTTGCCATTTGGTATTGCGCAGGTTGGTAAAGCCTTTCGCAATGAAATTTCACCCCGCGATTTCGTCTTTCGCTCTCGAGAGTTTGAGCAAATGGAGATTGAGTACTTTGTTTATCCAGAAAAGTGGAATGAGGCTTTCGAAATGTTGTTGAAATTAACACATGATTTCTTCCGAGTCGTGGGCTTAGACGAGTCAAAAATCCATGAACTTGAAGTAGAAGGCAAAGACTTAGCGCATTATTCTAAAAGAACTATCGATATCGAATTCGACTACCCGATTGGGCGAGGAGAGATGATGGGTATCGCATATCGGACTGACTTTGATTTACAAAATATCATTCGTGAGAGTGGTAAGAACATGGATTATGCCATCAAAGGCAGTAATGAAAAAGTCGTTCCTCACGTGATAGAGCCGAGTTTTGGTGTCGAGAGGCTACTGATGGCTATCTTTACAAGTGTTTATCGCGAAGACGAGCTAAACGGAGAGAAGCGTGTTTATTTAGCTTTTTCTGAAGATTTAGCGCCTATTCGTTATTGTGTTTCACCACTGCTTAAAAATAAACCAGAGCTTGTGTCTAAGGCTAGAGAGGTTTATCGCCGGTTGAAGGATAAGTATGGCAATGTTATGTGGGACGATAATTCAAATATCGGTAAGCGCTACCGTCGCCAGGACGAGATAGGAACTCCTTATTGCGTAGTGATTGATTTTGATACATTAGAGGACGATACCGTATCAATTAGAAATCGAGATGATGCAACTCAAAAGAGAGTAAAAATCTCAGATTTGCAATAAATAACTAATAATAAAAAGTCCAACCCGGGGTTACATCAGCCCCGGGTTTTTGTTTATTCAGAAAACACGCTATTACTGAATAGGAAACAACGTCGCTAATATTCTGCCTGTTAAAAAGCGAGGTTAACGGTACTTATCCACTATTCTGTGGATAAGTTAGCCTATTTGGGCATATTTAGTGAAAAAATTCAAAATAGGGGGTTGCAGTGGGTAGCTGTGGGTAGTATCATAGAGCTAAGTGGAATAAACAAAACAAAAACCACTAAAACAAAAATAACCTAAGGAAACGACGATGGAACTAGATTACTTCGAACGTAGATTGGACGACAAGCATCGCTTGACGATCCCAGTTGAGATTCGCAAAGAATTTGGTGAAGGAATCGTTATCACTAGGGGCTTCGGTAAATACTTGCATCTGTATGCTAAAAAAGTATGGGATAAAGAGGTCGAAACAGGACTGAAGGGCGATATCTTGGATGAAAGAATCGCCGATCTCAACGTAAGATTTAGGCGGGGCAAGACGAGTGCAAACCTTGATCAAAAACAAGGTCGAGTGACTCTCGAGCAGCACTTGCTTGACTATGCCGGTATCGAACGTGATTTAGTTGCAGTTCGAGCAGGTAAGTACTGGCGTATTATGAATCCGAATGCTGCGGACTAATACGACTGCACATTAACAACTCATTCTAGATCGGTGAACTGGTAGCTTGACAGTGGAGTTCCGAATCCAAATTAAATATGTCGGCGCACATTATTCAAACACACACCTCCCAAAAAAATTCACCTCACAAACATATAAGTCTCTCAAGCGATTATCCAAAACTCTTTTCGGTAATCGAACCTTATATATAAATCAAAAACAAACACTGAAGCAAAAATAAAAAGTTAAGCTATCGGCTCTCCGGTCTAGAATGGTAAACTGATGATATGACCAAAACTACTTTACACACACCAGTCCTACTAAAATCTGTTTTAGAAATGCTCAATCCGGAAAAAGGCGAGAGCTATCTTGACTTAACGGCAGGTATGGGTGGACATGCTAGAGAAATTCTAGGAATAAGTGGCAACTATAAAGATAGTGTATTGGTTGATAGGGATGATTTTGCACATCAAAATCTCACAGATTTAGAGGCTAAAGGCTGTAGACTAATCAAATCAGATTTTTTTTCAGCCGCTTCCAAACTGGTAGATTTAGGTAGCAAGTTTGATCTAATTCTTATCGATCTTGGCGTATCATCGCCTCAACTCGATGATGCCAGTAGAGGATTCTCATTTCAGAAAGAATCAGTACTGGACATGCGTATGGACAGAGAAAATCCTTTTTCGGCACATAATGTCGTAAATGAATATTCAACAAAAAGGCTAATGAAGCTTATCGCAAAATACGGCGAGGAGAATACTTCGAGAGCCGAAAAAATCGCAAGAGAGATTGTCCAAAACCGACCAATTAATTCGACGTTGCAACTAGCAGAAGTGGTAAAAAAAGCCCTTCCAGGTGGTTGGCAGAAAACACATCCAGCTACAAAAACTTTTCAAGCTGTCCGAATTGAAGTAAACGACGAACTTGGTCAAATCGAGAAAACTATTAAACTCTTGCCAGATTTATTAAATCCTGGCGGACGAGTAGCTGTAATAAGCTTTCATAGTTTGGAGGATAGACTAATTAAAAAATATTTCAAGCGTGAAGCTGAAAAAGGCTTAATTAGTAAACTGGTGCTCATCAACAAGAAACCGATTTTGGGCGCCGAAGAAGATGTTTTCAACCCGCGTTCACGTAGCGCAAAGCTACGAGGCGCATTGAAAAAATAAAAAACAAAAATAGGAGGCATAAAATGCCAAAACAAATCCCAGTATCTAATCGATCTAGAGCATTCAAGGTAGAAGTAAGAATAGCTTAACTTTGAATTTATGTTAACTGCTTACCGCTTATAAAGCGGTAAGCCCTTGATGTGAAAAAAATTAATTATAAAACAAACATGAATAGAAATAATACATTTGTACCCACTAGGCGTCGTTCGAATTACGGTCGTAATCAGAATATTACGCCCTTTGCGTCAAATATCAAACTCGGTCCTGTGAGTCGTACGATTATGACGGCAGTTGCGATCTCAGCACTCGGCTTGATATATCTTACCCAAGCCACACAAGTTACGGGTTATGACTATGCTTCGGTTGAGATAGATAGCAAGATAAATGAATTGATGGCTAAGAAAACTGATTTAGAGATTGAAAAAGCTCGCCTAACAGCCATAGAAACAATTTCTTCGAGTTCTGTCGCAAAAAATATGGTAACTCCTAGCGAAATTGAATATACGCGAAATTAGGTGGGAAAATATGGTTATCCAGGCAATAGGTTAATTTGTCTGTAATCGAATTTAGTAATAATATGATTATAGTGTTCTTATGAATATAATTCTTGAAAATTTTAAAGGAATTCGTTTGCTAAAAAGCATAATGGTTATTTGCTTTTTGCTCATCCTTGGCCGTTTAGTAAATTTGCAAATCATCAATCACTCTAAATATGTAAAATTAGCGCGCCAGGAGCAAGTTAAGAGGCTAATAATACCAGCAAAAAGAGGTAGGATTTATGCTATGAGCGGCTCTGAGCCTTCACTATTAGTTTTGAACGAAACTGTTTATAATGTGTTTGCCGATCCAGAAGTGGTGAAAAGTAAGTCTAAAGTTGTTGCAGCATTAAAGGAAATTGCACCCAAAAATATACTCGGAGATCTTGAAGAAAAGCTCTCTAAAGATGGTAGCAGGTATCAAATTGTTGCCCTTGGTATATCTAGAGAGCAAGCCGAAAAATTAAAAGCCAAAAAGCTCGCAGGAGTAGGATTTCATGCAATATCTCAGAGAGTCTATCCGGAGGGAAAATTAGCAGCTCAAGTGCTAGGATTCGTCAATTCGGAAGGTGGGCAATATGGTATCGAAGGGAGCATGAACAATCAGCTTGCTGGTAAAGATGGCGTTCTGGAAGCCGTGACTGATATTGCCGAAGTGCCTTTAACAATTGGGGAGCAGTACGTAAACGAACCAGCTGTAGATGGTAAAAATATCGTTCTTTCTATCGATAAAAACATTCAGGCCCAGGCGGAGAAGATACTTTCTGAAAGATTAGCCGAAGCGGGTGCAGATAAAGGTAGCCTATTAGTAATTGATCCTCAAACCGGTAAGGTTATGGCAATGGCCAATAACCCTACTTATAATCCAAAAGAGTTTAGCCGAGTGGAAGAAGCTGAACTTTTCAATAATGATATAGTTACATCTCCTTATGAACCAGGATCGGTGATGAAGGTTTTTACGTTAGCTACTGGATTGGATATGGGTTTGATAAGCCCCTCGACTACCTATAATAATCTTGATTATGTGACCGTAGGCGATAGGACAATTCGCAATGCTTACAGAGGTTTTACGGGTACGATAACTATGCAGACTGCATTAAATTACTCTTTGAATACTGGAATGGTGAATGTTCTTTCGCGGTTAGGGGGCGGCAGTATTAACAATCAGGCAAAAAACAATTTGTACGATTATTTTTATAATCGCTTTAATTTTGGTAAGCTAACTGATATAGAATTGATAGAATCGCCTGGAACTGTTGTATCTCCTGACAAGGTTGAAGGTAATGCAGTTAGATACGCAAACATGACTTTTGGACAAGGCCTTGATCTGACGATGATTCAGGTTGCATCGGCAATGTGTGCAGTTGCTAATGGTGGTTTTTATTACCAGCCATCAGTTGTAGCAGGATACATGGACGATGAAGATAGATTTATCAGAGAAGAGCCTAAATTAGCGCGCCAAAACGTCGTGTCTGACCAGACTTCAACGACCATTCGGAAAATGATGGTGGAAGGACGAAGTACTTTGGCCAATCAGACTAAACGAGAGGGTTTTGAAATTGGTGGCAAGACTGGAACGACCGAGACTATACGCGACGGTAAGTATGTGATGAATGAAACCATAGCAAGTTATCTTGGATTTGGTGGTGGAAATAGGCCAGAATATGTAATAATGGTAAGAGTATCTGGTAGCGGGAAGCAGCTCGAAGGAGATATACATGCCGCGCCAATATTTAATGATATGTCTAACTGGCTGATCAACTATCTAAAAATTCAGCCGAAAGGGTAAAATGCTCGAAGAAACTGTTAATAGCTTACAAACAAATTTTGGACTTAGCCTAATGGCATTTGCTTTAGGTATGGCATTAACGCCGATTTATACAACCGTCGCTTATAAATATAAATTTTGGAAAAGGCAGAGGCAAACCACTACAACAGGCGAAAAACTTACAGTATTTAACAAGCTGCATGCGCATAAATTTAAACGGCATATCCCGACTATGGCCGGGCTAATTCTAATAGTAGCAGTTGTGATTGTGACTGTAGCCTTTAACCTAGATCGTAACCAGACTTATTTGCCTTTGGCAGCATTTGTTTTTGGGGGTGCGGTAGGCTTAATCGATGATTTGATTAATGTATTTGGTAGCGGCAAAGGTGTTGCAGGGTTAAGGTCTAGCGTCAAATTTGCAATGATATTAGCCATGGGTCTAGTTTTAGGATGGTTCTTCTATTACAAACTAGGTTACAACGAGATTCACGTGCCTTTTGTTGGCAGTGTAACCCTGGGCTGGATGATAATCCCATTGTTTGCTTTCGCGGTCTTATCAGTGGGGAATGCAGTTAATATTACTGATGGCCTAGACGGGTTAGCCGGAGGCTTGGCTTTAGCCAGTTATACCGCTTTCGGTCTAATTGCTACCCTCCAAGGGAATTTTGGGATAGCTGGATTTTGCTTTACGATGGTCGGTGCTCTTTTAAGCTATATTTGGTTCAACATACCGCCAGCCAGATTCTTTATGGGAGACGTCGGAAGTTTCTCGCTCGGAGCAGCTCTTGGAGTTGTAGCAATGCTAACAGACACTTTTTTGCTTATACCCGTAATAGGTTTTTTGTTCGTAGTGGAGGCAGGCTCTAGCTTAATTCAAATTTTTTCTAAAAAAGTGTTTGGACGAAAAATCTTTATCTCTGCACCTATACATCACCATCTAGAAGCCATCGGATGGGAAGAGACTAAAATTACAATGCGCTTTTGGATTATTGCTGCAACAACTGCTGTCGCTGGCGTACTTATAGCAATTGTAGGTGGCCATATCTAAATGCGCTCAGTGAATCAGACTAGTTCTAGCACCTTTCTAAGATCGTTTTTAGATCTAGCCGAGAGAGCTAGCTCTGATTCCATATCGAATCCCGTTCGAAAGCCCTTGATATCTAGAAAAAGATTTAAATCGGAGGCAACAAGAAAGCATCGTCCAGATTATAAAATGCTAATGTTTGCTGGGTTGATTGCGCTATCTGGTTTGGTGTTGATGTTTGCAATGAGTCCTCAACGAGCTAATTCGATCAATGCCATAGAAGGCAAGGATTTATACTCTCCATTGTACTTTTTTATTAAGCATGCCGTTAGCCTGGCTGTTTCGATAATTGTTTTTATCGTTGTTAGCAATTATTCAATTTTGAATTTTAAAAAGATATCTCTGCTCATACTTAGCGCTGGAGTTGGGGCAGGATTGTTACTCTGGCTATTGTCCTTGACGGGCTCTCCCTTAGCAATTTGCACTAACGGGGCGTGTCGTTGGCTGGCTTTGCCAGGAATAGGAAGTTTACAGGTCGCAGAAGTTCTTAAATTCAGTTTATTGATATTCTTTGCAACATTTTGGTCGTATTTTATCAAACAAAAGAAATTCAATAGTACCCAAAATTTAATCTATTCTCTTCCTGTAGTTGTTGTATCACTGCTATTAGTGGTAGTTGCTCAAAGCGATTTAGGCACAGCAATTTCGATGACAGCTATGTTGCTGGCTATGATTGTAGCTGCTGGAATCAAAAGGAAGTATTTTGTCATGATATTGGTTGCGCTCTTAAGCGGGTTTCTGCTTTCAATCTTAGCGACTCCTTATCGTCGCGAGCGAGTTATGACATATTTCCAAGGGGATAAAGTATCTTCAGAAGATAATTCTAGGCATTCCAACCAAGCAAAAATTGCGATTGGAAGTGGCGGTTTTTTGGGCCTCGGCGTTGGCAAAAGCATCCAAGCTGCAGGTTATTTGCCAGAGTCCCTCAATGACTCAATCTTTGCTATTATAGGTGAGGTCTTGGGATTTGTTGGCACAACTATACTCCTTGGGCTTTTTTATTTCATGCTTAATCGAATGTATATAATCACAACTAAATCTCACGAGCCATATTATCGATTACTAGCGGCTGGCGTTTTTGCCTGGATTTTTTCGCATACTTTTATTAATATTGCTTCGATGACGGGTATAATGCCGATGACGGGCATTACACTACCTTTTCTCAGTTTTGGTGGAACCAGCCTAGTGATAATATCTGGGGCCCTGGGAGTAATTTTTAACGTATCTAGGTACACGGCTAGAGTGCCTCTAATCGAGATGGAGTCAAGTTATGAGCAATAAAATAAAGATTTTGACAGTCGGGGGCGGGTCTGGTGGTCACATTTCACCTGTCGCCGCAGTAGTAAGTAAGTTGAACACGCTAGACGACGATTTAGAAATTGTTTTTTGGTGCGATAAACCTGGAGTTTCGCTTGCAGAAAAGGCTTTTGAGGGTCTCGATGTTAAGATCGAGCCAATTATTGCGGGAAAATTTAGGCGTTATTACCACTTAAAGTGGTGGCAACACATAACTTACGGCTCAATCTTTTTCCCAAATGTAATCGATATATTTAAAATCATGGTTGGCATTATTCAAAGTTTTATAAAAATGCTTAGATTAAGGCCAAGCGTCATATTTGCAAAAGGCGGGTTTGTTTGTTTACCAGTTGGGCTATCAGCTAAAATATTAAATATACCCCTGGTAATTCATGATTCTGATACCGTTCCCGGGCTAACTAACAAGATTTTGGCTAAATATGCAGATGCAATAGCTACTGGAGCGCCTATAAAATATTATAGTTATCCCTCGAACAAGACGGTGTTTACGGGAGTACCCATAAGCGAAAGTTTTAAAAATAATTTGACAACTTTGGAGAAAATTAATTTGCGGAGAGATTTAGGGCTTTCAGAAGAGAAGGACATGATTCTTATAACCGGAGGTGGCTTAGGCTCAATGGTTCTAAATAACTTAGCTCTGAAAGTGGCGGCCGATCTTAAAAGCATTCAAATCGTTTTGATCGCTGGGCGTAATGATTATGAGCGAGTTATTACGGAAGCTAAGAGTCAAGGCCTAAATAACCTAATCGTAAAGGACTTTACGGGCCGAATGGGTGACTATATGTCAGTTTGTGACCTAGTTGTAGGACGAGCCGGTGCTACTGCGATCGCTGAATACTCAAAATCTGCAAAACCAACTATTATAATACCAAACCCTATGTTAACAGGAGGCCATCAAATAATAAACGCAAGGATGGTGACTGATGAAAATGCCGGGGTGGTGCTAAAAGAAGATGATGTAATAAATACACCATCAATATTAATTGAATACATAAAGTATCTGCTAGATAACAGGGGAGAAATATCGATTAAATCGATGACAAACAATATGAATAAGCTAGTAAATGAGGATGCGGCCATGTCACTTGCTAAGATAATTTTTAGTAAAATAAAAAGATGAAGTTTTCTAGTTATTATAAACCATCAAAGAAGTTAGACGAAGATCTGCCAAAACGAAGAGGTGAGTTAACTAGTCCGCAAATTAGTATAAGTAATAAAACGGCTAGTTTTCGCAAAGGATTAACAATTAACCAATCGAGAGTATCTAAAATTAGTAGCTCTGACAGGGTTGAATATCACGAATTAAAAAATAAAAGTAGGTGGCTGCTAAAAAATATTGGGCTGCTACTGGGCTCTATCGTAATTTTAGTTATAATCATCGGCCAATTTATATTTAAAATTGATGTCAGCCTAGAGAATGTTAATACGCCTATACCCGAAGAAAAACTTGCCATCTACGAAGAAACGATTGATGACTATCTAGGGGATAACCCAGTTGAAAGATTTGTTTCAAGCGTTAAAAGCGATAATCTGCAGGCATATATTGCTCCGAAGCATGCTGAAATTGCTAGAGTAAATAGTGTAAATGCGTATTTTTTGTCGCCTACTAGATTTTCGCTCGAAGCGAGAAAGCCTTTAGCGATGTGGATAATCGGTGGCCAAAAGCGCTATGTCGATAAAGATGGGGTGGCCTTTTCAAAGAACTTTTTTGAAGATCCGCCGATAAAAGTAATTGATAAAAGTGGCGTTGAAGGTGGGTCTGCGCCACTTGCTAGTTCTCAGTTTCTTGGCTTCATCGGACGGTTTGTGTATTTAGCTCAAGTCAAAGGCTACGAAGTTAAAGAAATTACAATCCCACCTGGAACCATAAGGCAAGTTGATGTCATCCTAGAGGGGACTGGTTATCCGGTTAAAGTACTAACCAGTCGAAGTGCTGCTGGTCAGGTAGAGGACATGGACAATACGGTTAGCTATCTAAAAGATAAGAATTTAGTTCCAAAGTATATTGATGTTAGAGTCGAGAATAAAGCATTTTACTTGATGTAAAAGCTGCTTGTTCAACCATCTAAAGGCGCTAGGAGGGCAGACCGATAGACGGCTGAGCAAACAGCTCTTTTCGTAATGACAATATATTATCATATGGGGGATGGGCAGTCAATTTAACGTTCTCGCCACTCTGCTCGTTATGTTCGTATTTTGTTCATGGTAAAAATGTACGCTTATAAAAATATATAATAAAATCAAATTGATAAAAAAGCAAATAGGTAAATAAGCAGGGAATAGGAGAGTTATGAAATAAAATCGTGAAAAAGCAAATATATTAAGGCTGTGGAAAAGTTTTTGGTAAATAAGTTGTTAATTATACGTTAAAATCGATAGGACTGTAGAGCTGTTATTAAGCACAATGGCTTACAGATGTAATAGATGCTAATAATTATTATTTATCTTCATGCTTGGTCGATAGTCATGACAGTAGCCTACTCTCGTTTTTTAGCTCGTTAGCTATGGCTAAATAGACTTAACATCGTAAAAGATATATTGTGCGACATTAAAATATAAACATGAACACGATTAGTAACTCATTAAAAATATCAAAATATTTTGCGCTACTGCCAGCTGTTGCTACATGCCCCTATCCACATGGTCTTCTAGCTTATATATTTTGGTTCGGCTTTGCCTCCATGGTTCTTTTGACTAAGCTTTGGATCTCATTGCCATTTCTAATCTCAATTAACGTATATTGCAAAAACATAATTATTTCTGTTGGGTCTGGTGTAATCTTTTCTTGGTTAATTTTAAATTAATATGAAGCAGTTATAAAGTTCGCTTTTTGTTCATTATTTGAAGAACTGAGTTCAGATAAAGACTGCCCGCCCCCCTACTCTTTGACAAACTAAGGCTTATTTCTTATTATATCGATTTCGATTACGCGGCTTTCGTTGTTTTGGCACGAAAGATTGATCTTCGGGGTCGATTTTAACCTCTGAGGCTGTAGTGCTGTTGAATAAATCTTTGATGTCCTTAAGCGTGTTTAAGTCTAGTTTACGATCCTCGAGATTATTTGGGCTAGCTTTAGGCATCATGTATGGTCTTCGCTCTGGCCTACGTGAGTTAGACTGCTCCTGGAATCTTTGTCTAGATGGAGTATCAAACTGTTCTGGGATCTTAATCAGTTCTTTTATTTGAGCCTCGACATCTTCGCGGGGCAAAGCGTACTTCATACGGCTATTTGCGATAATTTGATTTGAAAAATCAGTTAAATTCTCAGGAATTGTTAAAGTTGAGGCCGAGAAAGCTGGTTGCTTTTCTCCGTTGATAATCATATTTATAACGAAGTTACGATTGTGCATACTTAGTAAGTCAGTAGCTTCAAATTGTGGCTCAAACTGCTTGGAAAGTATAGGCGCATCGTCAGCAGAAACGCGGAAAGAAATCATTGAGCCTACGTTACCAAAAACTGCATCTCGTACACTCTCTGTCATTTGCGAAATGTATTGGTTCGCTATGGTGAGGTTCAAGCCGTATTTGCGAGCCTCTGACAGGATAGTTGCGAAAGAGTCGGTTGCGAAGTTTTGGAACTCGTCAACGTAGAGATAGAATGGCCTCCGGTCTTTTATGTTCGGAATATCTGAACGACTCATTGCAGCTAGCTGAATTTTGGTAACTAGGAAGGAACCAAGAATACTCGCGTTGTCTTCTCCTATCAGGCCTTTTGATAGATTGACTACTAAAATCTTGCCTTCATCCATTATTTGGCGAATGTTAAAAGTTGATTTTGGTTGGCCGATAATATTTCGAATAATGGAGTTAGCGGTGAAAGCCCCGACTTTATTTAGGACTGGAGCAATCGCTTCCGTAGCAAATTTTTCGTTCCATGATGCAAATTCTGCTTTCCAGAATTGTAGCACTACAGTGTCAGTGACATAATTTAAAGTTTCTTTGCGGAACTCTTTGTCAGTCAGCATTCTAGTTATATCTAACATGGTTGTTGATGGCCGTTCGAGGAGTGCTAGTAGCGTGAAACGTAAAATGTGTTCTAGCCTTGGACCCCATGAATCTCCGAACATTCGTTTTAAGACACCAATTACCTCAGAAGAAATATTAAGTCGTTGCCCAGGGTTTGTGACTTCAAGAGGGTTGAAACCAACAGGATAGGCTGTGTCGGCTGGATTAAAATAAACAACATCCTTAATGCGTCTTTCAGGGATAAAGCGCATATTGCTTACAGCAAAGTCTCCATGGGGGTCTATGATGGCATAGCCTTCGTTGTGGAAGACGTCGCTTAAAGCCAGTAGCTCTAGGGTGCCGGATTTTCCAGCGCCGGTTTGACCAATTATATATAGATGTCTAGATCGGTCATTTCTTAACATTCCAAATTGATGATTTATCCCTCGAAAATTCGTTAGTCCGAAGGCAGAGACGTTTGGATCGACTTTTGCGCCTGGTCTAACTACTGGCAGCTTAGCGGGCGGCTCAGCGGTTTTTGATGTTGCCCAAACAATATTAGGTGTTTCAACGTTAGTGTGGGGTAAGTGAAATACGCTGGCCAATTCTTCGATGTTTAGCAAGAACCCTTCGTCTCGAAAAGAGCGTTTCTGATAGCCTTCGATATCATCAACTTCAAAACTAGAGTTTTTTGTTGTAAATCCGTTTAAATTAGTGCTGTTGTACTGCTTGAAAGTACCGACTAGTGCCTGGATTCTTAATTTTGCACTGGCTACGTCATTACCGATGTAAGCTAAGCGTATTTTGACCTTATAACCAAGTTTTGTAGCTTTTTTCTCTGCTTCAGAAATTCTAGTTTTGTCTCGCTCTGAGACTTCGTTGACTTTTACTGCTGCCTCTCCTTGCTCTGGGGGTTGCCAAAGAGCGCTAAAGAGCATAGCGAACCATTGGAGATTGATACTTGATTTTTTCTTGCCTTCTTTGATGCCTTTAATCCAGTCATCGGCATCTTTGTGCCAAGAGTCGGCTACTGGTCGCGTTAGAATTTGAATCCATAACTCCTCTCCAGTATCCTCCATCTTTGCTAGAGTGCCAGTAATTCCCGCTAGAGGGTCTACTTCAAAACCAGCAAATGTTTTTACGGGTAGAAACTCACTGTCAGTGAGGGTTAGTTCGACCGTATGAATAACCTGGCGATTTACCCTTGAAGTATAGTCCTCTTCGGCTACCTTGATTTGAACGGTGGGGTACTGAGAATATATTTGACTCTCGACGAAACTCTGAAGGGATTTAGGGACCCAAACGTAGAATTTTATCAAGCCATCAACCGATGCGATTTCAAAACTTAAATGCTCTTGCAGAGCGCCACTATCTTCTGACGATAGATCGTCTCTAAGAATACCATGCAAGCTAGCGAATAATTGCTCAGCCGCTAGCTCTGATTTATCATTAGTTTTTGGTATCTCTAGAAGAAGTAAGACACTCTCTTCTTCAACTTCCTGATAAGCCTTGATTTTTTTATTATTGCGATAAGTCAAAAAAAGCAGGACGCCGACAACAGGCATCCAAACATACCATGATAAAACAAAAGCTATAAATTCTCCAATTATACCCATAATTATAGTTTGATTATCGCACCTTTTTATCTGTTATGCAAGTTAATTTGCGGTTTGCTGCTCAGCGGGGCTATATGTGTAAGTAGCCTTAGCTATGCGCTTGAACTCGGGGCGTGATTGTAGGTTTAGCAGGACCGTTGTCTCTTTGACTTTTCGCTTTCTGAGGACTTGTTTAACAATTTCGTCTCGATACATCGGTTCTTTGTTCTTTTTTAGAATTTCAGCAATTATTTCCGAAACAGTGCCTCGTTCATATCCCCACTCTTCTAGGGCGTATATTCCCCTACCGATCAAAACGAATCGGCTGTCTTTTATTAGTTCGTTATGAATGGCTTGTTTGGTGACGTTTTTTCGTTTAAAATCGCTATTTTTTATAGCATTGTTGATCTCAGAAAAGTGCATCGGTTTTTTAACCTGGCTAAGCACAACATAAATTTTATCCTTGATATTTTTTGGATTTACTTCCGGCCATTTAACTAGACCCCAATGACCATTTAAGGTTGCTAATTTCTTAGAAACCAATGCCAGTGCGTTTATATGGTTAGGATGTTCATATGAGAGTGAAGAATCTAGGTCATCAAGCGAAAGTGGCTTTTTGGCTTCTTTAATGATTTTTACAATTTCATCGACTCTTTGTTTAATCGATTTTTTATCACCGTATTCGGCAATACTTACGGCCTCATAATAATTATCATTCTCGTCTATTAGTGTGAGCTGGTTGCTAATTTCGGCGATAAAGGCTACTTTTGACTCATCAATAGCAGTGGCTTTTTCGCCAACTAATCTATGAGTTAGATCTGTGGTTCTGGCAATTCTTCCTGTCTCAGCTAAGTTACGAATTATGAACTTTTCCGCAACGGGTAGCTCTTTTATCAGCTTATCTTCTGCAGCAATTTTTAAACGAATAACTATCGCCTTCTCCAACTGTCGGACGCGTTCACGAGTTATGCCTAGATGGTCGCCAATTTGTTCTAGGGTTTGTCTTCGATCCTCTAAACCGAAACGTCTCGAGACTATCTCTTTCTCTCTATCTTGCTCTATGACGCTTAAAATATTTTCAATTGTTTGGTTAAGATTAAATTTATCCTTTAGCTCAGCTGCCGACATTCTGATTGTGCTCCTTGCCATTTTCGGTTATTTATTAGTTAATGTAAATTTTTTTAAAATAAGGTCATGATACTTTTTAGTAGTCAATTATTATTTTCTTATAACTAATTATAACACAAAGTAGACAATTAAAACACTAAGTTGAATGGGTATTTTATTTACTTCAGATATGTTATTTAGTAGACTTTTTTGTTCGGCGTTTGTATGCTTTTTTTGGTTTTAATTTTGCTTTAGCTAGCAGAGCTTCTGCTTGTTCCTCGGTAATGTTTTCCGGCTTTGTCTTTTTATCGATTTTTGCATTTGTACTTCCGTCGGTTATATAAGGACCGAAATGACCATTGATGATTTTAATTGCTCCAAAATCAGCAATTGTCTTGTCGGATTCAGCCTGTAATTTAGCTTCATATAATTCTTGAGCCGTCTCTAGCTCAATGTCTAAGGGGTCATGCGGTTTGATGCTAATAAATTTTTTATCGACTTGGATATAAGGGCCAAATCGTCCAGTATTGGCCTTGATGGGCAGGCCTTCTTTGCTTAGTCCCTTGCTCCTTGTTTCCCCAACCAGCCTAGGAAGTTTGAAGGCCTGCAAAGCTTTGTCTAATGTGACTGATTCGATAGTCATGCCTTTAGGCATTGGCGCAAATCGAGGCTTAACATCTTCTTCGCCTAGCCCTAATTGGAGCATTGGCCCGAAACGTCCTATTCGCGCAAAGATTGGCAAATTAGTCTTTGGGTCTAACCCGATTTCTTTCATGTTTGAGACGTCAGATCTTTTGATAGTGCCTGATTTATCAACTAAATCATGGAAGGGCTCATAAAAATTTTTGAGCATTAGATTTCTTTCTAATTCTCCTCTTGCTATCTCGTCAAATTCAGTTTCTATCTCGGCCGTGAAACCGTAGTCTACCACCCGGTTAAAATAATCGTATAAAAATTTTGAAATCAACTCTCCGATAGCCGTGGGGACTAATTTACCTCTGTTTGAGCCAGTTTTTTCTTTTACGATTGTTTTTGAGATATTGTTATTTTCCAAAGCTATCAATATAATGTCTTGCTCTTCGCCTTCGTCTTCACCTTTCTGTGCATATCCACGAGTTAAAACGGTATCGATGATTGAAGCATATGTGCTCGGCCTACCGATGCCTAATTCTTCTAATTTTTTTACCAAGCTACCTTCGGTGAATCTAGCGGGTGGCTTCTTGTAGGTTTGTTTGGCTTGAGCTGAGATTAAATCTAGGTTGTCCCCTACTGATAAATTCGGTAATTCATTATCGGATATGTCTTTGCCATAGACTTTCAAAAAGCCATCAAATACAATAACTTCACCATTAGAAATTAATGTTTCTTTAGAATTGTCTAATGTAATTGAAAATGTGGTTTTTTCTAATTCTGCTGGAGCCATCTGGCTAGCAATTGTACGATTCCGGATTAAACTATAGAGTTTCTGCTCACTAGGATTGCTAGACGCTACCTCTGAGTTTATGTCAGTTGGCCTGATGGCTTCGTGAGCTTCTTGGGCGTTGGCAGATTTAGTTTTGAAATTTCTGATTTTAGAATAATTTCCCCCGAAATTTTGCTTGATATAATTTTGGCAAGCTTTTATTATCTGGCCGCTCAAATTCATTGAGTCGGTACGCATGTAAGTAATTTTACCTGATTGATACAGTTTTTGAGCTATAGACATAGTTTGTTTAGAGCTAAAACCGAGTTTTGAGTTTGCTGTTTGCTGAAGGGTACTTGTAGTAAACGGGGCTTGTGGATTGCGCAGAGAAGGCTTTTTGGTTATGTCTGAAAGAGTTAATTTTGCATCTTTGAGCCTAGTCAAAACTTCTTGACTTTCCGCTTCGGAATTTATTTTACGGCTAAGTTCACTGCTAAATTTGTGAGTATCTTTGGCTAATTCAGCCGTAAGTTTGAAGTCAAAAGTTTTACTAAATTTCCTAATTTCATTTTCGCGTTCGACCAGCAATCTGACGGCTGGTGATTGCACCCTTCCTGCGCTTTTTCCGCCTGGTACTTTTTGCCAAACAACTGGAGATAGCTCAAAACCGACCAGTCTATCAAGTATCTGTCTAGCCTGTTGAGCTTCAACTAATTTCATGTCAATTTTTCTGGGATTTTTTATAGCATTTTCAATCGCTGGTTTTGTAATTTCATGGAAAACAATCCGCTTTGAATTTTCTATATCCAGGCCCAAGACTTCGGCTAAATGCCAAGCTATCGCCTCCCCTTCACGGTCTTCATCGGTCGCCAGCCAGACTTCTTTGGATTCTTTAACGGCTTTTTTTAGCCCGGTGATGACTTTTTTCTTATCGGGATCGATTTCATAGATAGTTTTAAAATTGTTTGCTGTATCAATGGCTTTTAGACCTTTTTTTGGTTTTTTGGCAATTGAACGTATATGTCCGA
>CAZHYM010000005.1:0-5624 GCA_964536785.1 uncultured Candidatus Saccharibacteria bacterium
TCTTATGAAAATAAATTAGACCGAGATAATGACGGCATTGCTTGCGAGAGATAGCCGAAGGCTAGGAGTCAAACTACATAGCGTTAAGTGGCAGTTAATGCTAAACTGATTGTTATGCAACCGATTGAAAAACATAAAATTGATAAAAAATCACTAATCCTAATAATCGCCGTAGCTTTGATGGCTATTGCCTTTGTCTTTAGCATCGATGGCCCAGAAAAAATATTTAATTCGCTGAAAAAAGCTAATCCATTCTGGTTATTTATAGCAACGATTTGCTATGCTTTTTCATGGTACCTCGAGGGAATCATACTTTACGTCTTAGTTAAAAAGACGCTAATTAATAATTTTAGTCACTCCGAGGCGGTGGAACTGGCGGTTGTCGGTAAACTTTTTGACAACCTTACCCCTTCGGCAACCGGCGGTCAACCATTTCAAGCTTGGAAGTTAAAAAAGAGGGGAGCGCCGGTTAGCACTTCAGTATCAATTCTCTTCTTTAAATTTGCGGTTGGACATATCGTAACGGTGATTTATTTTTCATCAACCTTACTCCTAAATCGAGCAAAAATTTCAGCTTGGCCAAACAGTCAAGTTTCAATCATCATTATCAGTTATTTGCTTAACCTGGGCTTTGCTATCTTGCTAATCGTCGCCGGAACCAGGCCAAAGTTGCTCAAAAAAATTGCTAATGGATTTTTTGGGCTATTGGCTAAACTAAATATTGTAAATAAGCGTAACGAGTCAAAACAAAATATATCTAGAGGTATCGATTCATTCCATAATGGCTTTAAAAAAATTGCCAAAAACTACAAGCAGTTTGCGATAGTTATTGGTCTATCTGTAATTCAAGTAACGTGCATATTTTCAGTCGGTTACTTTGTATTCCTAGCGCTAGGCAGTGGTGTCACAGACTGGTTTTCATCTGTCTCCGCCAGTGCTTATGTCTGGATGATGAGCACTTTTATCCCTCTACCAGGAGCTTCAATTGGCGCCGAGGGAGGTTTCTTGCTCTTCTTCTCAGAGGTCTATCATAATCAAGATTCAGTCGCTCTAGCGATGATTGTCTGGCGGTTTGTAACCTATTACCTGCCAATTATATTTAGTTTTATTTATCTGTTTGACTTCAATAAATTAAAGAAAATTCCATTAGTTAATCGTTTTATCACAAAAAACCAGGAAAAATAGAAATTACCTGAGATAGCTTTTGACCTATCTTGATATTTATGTTATAATTGCTTAAGATACACTACCTGTAGGAGGGAAGCTAAATGTATAGTAAATATGAATCTGCACTTAACATCTGCATGAAAGAATTGGGCTTGCATGATCTTCTGGGTGGTGGAGAGCCAAGGTCTGTTCACTCAATTTTAGTAGCAAGAGTTCTCGAGAAATACACTAAAAACGAGGACATGATTGCCGTAGCTTTACTGCATGAAATTCCATTGGAACGATTGCAAAAATGGCATGAAACCGAGAGGGAAATTTTTACTATAAATAACCGACGCTATCTAGAAATTCTTAACAGAGATCTTGCGGTTGGTCTAAGATGGAGAACAAGAAGTATCAATCAGCTTCAAGAAATGGCCAAAGCCCCGTGGCAGGTGGTTATGATTAAAACGGCAGACTATATCCGAAATTTAGATTACATACTTGAGAACTTTATGCGCTCAAGTAAAGTTTTTGCTAAAATTTTACGCTATAGCCCAAAGGACATTGCCACGATTTACAGCCACTTGTACCACATAGCCAGATCTCATGCCAGCATTCCGAAAGCGATGACCGACGAATTAGCCGGTTTAATCAAACTTTTTAGAGACAGATTCAACGATAGCCTGTAACAGGCTATCTTTTTTTGGATGCGATGGGCGTCTGATTGACCACACAAGCATTTTGTGGTATAATTATGATTATAGTCCATACAGTACATAGGAGGTATTTTTATGGAAAGAACATTAATAGAACGATTCCTTGGTATTTTTACTAAAACACCGGCCAAAAGATCTACGGTTGAAGTAGCCCGAATTCTTGGAAAGTATTATGATAATGAAGACATCTTGACTGCAGCTCTTCTCAGAAAACACGAAGGCTATTCATTGCCACCAGAGGAAGTTGAGTTTTACAAACTCTATGCCGATGATCGAGTGACTCGTTACCTAGAATTTCTGAACGATCGAGTTCAACAAAAAAACCAATCGTGGCTCGAAAAAAACAATCTCCATCTGAATGAAATTTGGATGGATCAAGTCCCATGGCAAGCTATCGTGATTTCGATGGCATATGCTATAGATGAGATTGATGACCTTATTGCAAAAGGTCGAAACCAAGAGAATCCCACACTAGCCGAAGCTGTCGGTTACTATAAGAAGTACTTCAGCGTAGTTATCGGCTGGAAAGAAGTGGATACTAGACTCTTTGATCGCTTGAGAACAAGCATCCAAGAGCTTAACTCTTTCTTATAGCCCTACGGGGCTATTTTTCTTTTTAAATCTGATTAAATCGATGGATTACTGCCTTTATTTAGCATATGCTATACTAATTCTTGCATGAAAAAATTAGTTATAGATATGATTTCAGAAAGTGAATTTACCGTCAAAGCCCACGGAGTCCACACCGCCTATGTTGAAATGACCAAAGCTTTGAAAAAACGCGATGACGTAGATATAGAAGTTAATGTAGCCCGCGAAAATGCTGACATAATGCATGTTCAAACTATCGGCTTATTTTCCTTGGCAAAAATGAGAAAAACGAAGGCCAAAAGCATTATTTCAGGTCATATCGTACCCGATTCTCTGGTTGGCTCACTTCGAGGGGCCAAGCTATGGTACGGACTTGCTAGCTTATACCTTAGGTGGTTTTACAACAAAGCCGACGTCGTAATAGCTGTTTCCGAAGAAACAAAGCAAGCCTTAAAAAACCTGGGAGTTATTAAGCCCATTGTAGTTATTCACAATATGGTCGACACTTATTACTACTCAGTAAGATCAAATAACTTGGATAAATTACGATCAGAGTTAAAAATAACTAAAGATAAATGGGTTGTTGTAAGCAACGGTCAAGTGCAACCTCGTAAACGAGTTGACGTATTTATTAATCTAGCGCGCAAAATGCCAGATACAAAATTCATATGGATAGGTGGCATTCCTTTTAAAGGTCTAGCCGCAGAATACGAGAAAATGAAAAAAATCATGAATTCGGCGCCTAGCAATGTCATTTTTACTGGAGTAATACCTCTGGAATCTGTTCGAGATTATTTTCAATTGGCAAATGCTTTTATTATGCCATCAGATCAAGAAACTTTCGGTTTGGCCATAGTCGAAGCAGCAGCAGCGGGCTTGCCGGTGGTCTTACGTGACATGGCAGACTACGACAACACATTCCGGAATGATGCAATAATGTGCGCTGAGCAAGACTTTGAAAAGGCTTTGCTTAGACTCCGATACGATAAAGATTATAGAGAAAGCGCTATCCGCTCATCTAAAGATTTAGCTAGCAAGTATGATAGTTCAAATATATGTGAAAAACTGATTAAGGTTTATAAGAGCTTACTCTAATCTGATTAAAAATGTTATAATTATGACTCAAATATTATGCGTATAGGATTGTTTTCTGATACTTATCGACCAACGATAAACGGCATTACTTACGTCGTTGATACGTTGAAACATGAACTTGAATCCCAAGGTCATGAAGTCTATGTTTTTTGTCCGGCCCGAACACTTAGACCTGCTAAACTAGACAAGTCCGGACTAAATTTTGAAGACGACCATATTGTCCGATTTCCATCTTTTCCCAGTGGGTTTTTTGACGATTTTGACTTTACTTTATTTTACCCACCAAAAATCATCCGCCAAATCAAAGAGATGAGATTAGATATAATCCACATTTTTACCCCATCTCAAGTCGGGCTTTTAGGTATTAACGCCGCTATCAAAAACGGAACACCTCTCGTAATTCAGCATTGCACTGATCTATACGAATTTTCTGAGAATTACCCACAAGTTCTTCCTGGAGCACTTGCACTGGTTGGGATTGTTTTTCCTATGAGCGTTAAGTTAACAATTAAGGACTTTAAAGAAATCATCAAACTTTATCAGCCTCGATCTAAGATATCTCGCTGGAATAAAGATATTATCGCTAAAGCGATTACGATACTTTACAGTAAAGCCGATGCCGTAATTGCACTTAGTCAGAAAAGCGTCAAACAACTAAAAAGTTGGCAAGGGAAAAGTTATCCTTATGAAATTACTTTGCTTCCAAATGGCGTTGATGCCATCCCAAACCCAAGCGAAGAAGAGTTGGCTGAATTCAAGCAAAAGTGGGGGATAGAACCGCAAGATGAAGTCTTTGGATTTGTTGGAAGATTGGGTGAAGAAAAAAATTTAGATGTCTTGATTAAAGCTTTTGATAAAATCATTTTGAATCGGCCAAATGCTAAATTACTGTTTGTGGGTGATTTTGAATATCGGAAAGTCCTAGAGGCTAAAGCCAGAAAATCTAAAAGTCCAGATAGAATTGTGTTTACCGGCTTTATGAACCGCGAGAATCTAGGTGTTGCATATGCCTCTATGAAAGTGTTTGTTTTTCCGTCGCTCAAAGACACTCAGGGATGGGTAATTCACGAAGCTGCTCACGCTGGACTACCGCTAGTTTTACTCGATCGAGAGTTGTCTGAAGTGATGAAAGATGGCGAAAATGGCTATTTCGCCGAAAATAACCCAACTGATATAGCTCATAAAATAACTGACATCCTAAGCTCAAAAATAAAATACGATAAATTCAGCCAACGAAGCAAGCAACTAGCCAATAATTATACCCAAACCGAGCAGACCCAAAAAATCGTTGAATTATATGAGTCTATTGTCAGAAACTTCAGGATCAAACATCAAGTCGCTGCCGAACCTAGATTAGTCAAAGCCGTGAAAAGATTCATTTTATTCATTAAAGCTAGATAGATCTTTAGCCAACCCAATCATATAAATGAGATCAAATTAGTTGACTTTGCTATAGTAGAATAAAATAACCATTAATAAGCGCTGTTTGACAATATATTAATAGTTTTGTAAAATATCAATCTAGCTCATTTACGGTATAGAGCGAATTAATCGAGACCATTAACTTAACGGCTAATGAAATTTTTGTTATAAGGAGTGGTTTTTATGCTAAGAAGAAAAGATTACTTTATCTACGGAATTAGACGCAGAGTTCAATCAATTATGAATCGAGTAGGTAGGCACTTAAGCCAATTCGCAAGCAGAAAACGACACTTGAATAAAGACTTAAATTGCCCTAGTGTATTTTACAACCAAGAAGATAACGAAATCGAGATGGCGCTCAGGACGATGAAAAAACTTAAATTGCATCGCACGCGATCGTACAATCAAAAACTAACTGAAGATTGACAAGACCAGCTATCGATCTAGCCCCCTCAAAAAAATCCCGGGGGCTTTTTACTGGTGTAAAAGCGGTAGCTCTAGAACGCTATGCTCAGTATTTAAAAAAACGATCATAAATGATCGTTTTTTCTTGGCTGGGGATGAGGGATTCGAACCCCCGAATGCTAGGACCAAAACCTAGTGCCTTACCACTTGGCGAATCCCCAATAGGGTTGTAACTTGAGAATTAGT
>CAZHYM010000005.1:5724-29899 GCA_964536785.1 uncultured Candidatus Saccharibacteria bacterium
TTGGTCTAGGACGATTGTTTGACTTACTCACGCTTAAAGCGTTCAAACAGCCTAGTGCCTTACCACTTGGCGAATCCCCAATAGGGTTGTAACTTGAGAATTAGTCGAGTAGTAGGTTTTGGTCTAGGACGATTGTTTGACTTACTCACGCTTAAAGCGTTCAAACAGCCTAGCGCCTTACCACTTGGCGAATCCCCAATAGGGTTGTAAAAAATTGAGTTTTTTGGCTCGATTTACAGTCGCATATTATACACGAGACATCGCTAATCCTCAAGTAGCCCCTTGATATATTTTAAAAAGCTTATGCTAATTATTGCCGACGCCAAATAGTAGTATAATAAAAATATAAAGCAGGGGACTAATATGCAATCTATCAGTCGAAACAAATTAGTAAAAATCTTCATGGCTGCTGCAATAGTTATTTCAATCAGTACAATAACTATCTTGGTCGCTAAGCAATCCGAAAACCGGCCCGCTAATCCACCCTCCACCAACGACAAGCAAAATCCAGATGAAACGATAATTGACGATGTAAACGACAATGATAAATCAGCCGAAGATAGTCTGCTGATTATTCCAGATGAAAACGAAAAAAAGCCCGTAAACAACATACCGCCGACTAGCGCTATTTGCGACGGAGAATTGATTGTGGCTAAATCATTTATTTTGAAAACACCAGCGCTAGTCTATGGCACCGCTCTAGAGGCCAAGAATAAGATTAACCCAGCAAATACCTATGCGGCCGGCGAGTATAAAATTTTTAGATGTTACGGTGGTGTGGTCAACATAACTCGAACTCTAGGCTATCCAGGAGGCTGGATTGACCCAACAAATCCTTATTACCAGATATCTTCAAGCGTTCCCACGGACGAAGCTCCCGACAAACCCGTAACAATCGACGTGATGTCACTAGACAACACAACTGTAAACTGGAGCCATGAATATCCAGCCAGTTTTGTTAGAGATTATAATGGATATTGGAACATTTCTCCGAGCAAACTTTATCTGACTTTTGATTGTGGTTACGACTATAATAATTTAGCTTCAACCATCATGGACATTCTAAAAAGCAAAGGAATCAAAGCGGTGTTTTTTGTAACTGGTGACTTTATGGAGGACAGGCCAGATTTAATCAATAGAATGGTCGCAGAAGGGCATGTCGTCGGCAATCATTCATACGAGCATCTCAATCAGCCACAAAATCTAAATATTTCTATCGATACGGTTATAGCAGACATCCGAGCCTGGGAGACTAAATACCGAAGTATAACTGGAGCAAACCCTTCAACTAATTATTTTCGTCCACCCGCTGGCGCAATATCGAGGCGATCAATGGCCTTAATGCAACAGCTTGGATATAAAACCTTGATGTGGGGGGCTGCCTACAAAGATTGGGATACCTCTAGCCAGCCTTCAAAAGAAGTAGCGTTAGATTTTCTTCGCAAATACACAACTGCGGGAGATATTGTCTTATTACATGGTATTTCGCAAACCAGCACAGACGTTTTGAGCCAGTATATTGATGAATACCGACGCAAAGGGTTCGAATTTTTACTACCTTAAATTTTAACTTTATCCCATTGCTTATCTAGGAAATTTATAAGTGATAAAATATATCTTATGGTAAAAAAAGAGATAAAAATTATCAGTCAGAGTAAATTTCTTGCCAAAATGACAGTCATTAATCTAAAAGACTGGCTTAAATCTACTAGCAAAAATGAAATTGAGCCCCTAGTTAAAAATTCGCTAGTTTTCGCCGGTCACTCTACTATAATTATGGATATTAACGGCAAAAAGATAATTACCGATCCGGTGCTGTATAACCACATCGGCCATATTCGTAAAACATCACCCGTAACAAAAAAGACCATACCAAAAAATTATGATTATATATTAATAACTCATCATCATCTCGATCATCTACACCTGCCATCGCTAAAATTATTAAACAAGGACGCGACGATTATCATTCCGACGGGAGCGAAGTCTAAACTAGAGAAAATTGGATTCACAAAAATCATTGAGCTTGGCCCATTTGACCAAATTGAAGATGAAACAATACGCATCGATACATTTCCATGCGCCCATGATGGAAGACGCTATTATCAGGGCCCGATGCGAGACACGCTTAGCTACCTAATTACATCATCAAGCGTTAGGTTATTTGTCTGCGGAGATACGGCTGAGACATCAAATTTCGACGGCATTGATGCAGACATAGCTTTTATGCCGATAGGCTGTTACAAACCGATTAGCATGGAAGCCACTCACTGCAACCCATACCAAAGTTATGAAATGTATAGACGCATGAATGCCAAATTCTTCGTACCAATTCATTTTGGAACGCTCAAACTAGCTCTTGACAATGAACTAGAGACATTAAGTATTTTGAATTCTCTAAGGGAAAATGACGACAGAATTAAAATTCTAAATATCGGCAAAACGATTAAATTCAATAACTTAACAAATTTATAAAATTAAATAGCAAAGAAATATCTATCGAGTTAATCAAAAATCAGTAATCTTATTGTAAACTAGTTTTTTGCAAGTTCGCCAGCTACCACGAGCGTCAGAATCAAAACATTTTATCTCACCGTTTCTTACGCTTTTTACCTGAACCAGCGCAGGCGTATACGGCGCCAACCGTTTATAGAACACGAGATCGCTCTCACTATTAATCCGGCGACCCGGAAAGGTTTTTTTGAAGTGCTTGGTAGCAATGTCAACGAAGTAATTTGGTTCTCCGACAGGAGGAATAAAATCATAAGGAACTAGATTCATTTTTTGAATAATTTTTCTAATGTCATCAAGTAATTTTTTGCTTTTTGGTTGGATCAAGACATAAAGTTTATTTTTATCAGTCATGAATACCGTTGCGAGATCAGATCGAGAGACTAGCTCTTTATTAGTAATAATCTCCGAAACACTCAGGTTAACCTCAAAGCTTAGATTAACAAAATCAGTAAGACTTACTTCATTAAATAAGCTGTTATTCATAATGTCTATATATTACCACTTACTTCGGCTAATTAATAATCTGGGCAGTCATTAAAGTGTATAATTTAACTATGACAGATGTAATCTTAAATCCTAAACAACAAGAAGCGGTCGACACAATCGAAGGTCCGTTGCTTGTGCTGGCTGGACCGGGCACTGGTAAAACCCAATTATTATCATCACGAGTCGTTAATATCTTACAAAAAACCGACACTCTACCGAACTCGATTTTATGCTTAACTTTCACTGAAACTGGGGCAAGCAATATGCGTAATCGACTTGTTAGCTTGATAGGCCAAAGTGCTAATGATATCGAGATAAATACCTACCATGGCTTTGCGCAAACTATCATATCTGCTAACCGTGAATATTTTATCGATAAAAAATTAAACAAAGTGATTGACGAAATCACAGCCTACGAATACGTCAAAGAGATCGTTGATAAGTTGCCGCTAAACAACGTTTTAAAATCAATCGAACCACAAAATATAATTTCAACAATTAATGAATTTAAGCAAGCACTTCTAAAGCCCGAAGACGTGCTGAATGTTTCAAAAGAAAATGCAGCACAGATCAAAGCTTTTGATGATAGAACCAAGCAACTACTAGGAGGCATGACGTCAATGCCGCGCAAAGCGACGGATGCCGAGATTTTGTTCGGTAAAATTTTCAAAATCATCGACGAGATTGCGCTCGATAAATCAGTCCTGCCTAAATTTCCATCGCTGCTAAACATCGCAAAAAATGAGCTGAGAGAGGCGATCGAAGAATATTTCTCACTAGAAAAACCATCTACCAAACCTTTCACAGCCTGGCGACAAAAATGGCTAGAAAAGAATCGCGATGGAGACCGTTTAGTTTTTAAAGACAACTTCAATCAATATCGTCTTGAAACTATGGCAAGTATCTACGCCGAGTATAGCCAAAAAATGAAAGACGCAGGCTTATATGATTTCAATGATATGATTCTAACAACAATCGAAACGATAGAAAAAAATCCAGATCTAAAGTACAACCTTCAGGAAAAATATCTATACATTTTATTGGACGAGTATCAGGACACAAACTTAGCTCAAAGCAAAATTATTGAGTTACTGACCGATAACCCGGTCAGCGAAGGCAGACCGAATGTCATGGCTGTGGGAGATGACGATCAGGCAATCTACGCATTCCAAGGAGCAAACTTCTCGAACATGCTTGATTTTTATCATCGATATAGAGACACCAAACTCATTAACTTGGGCCAAAACTATCGATCGCACAAATCGATTATCGAAACGGCCCTAAATATAACCGGGCAAATTGAAGACAGAATAGCTAAATCACTAAGCGACAAAGTAACAAAAGATTTAACTCAAGCCAATCCTGATATTTTAAATGGGGAAATAGATCGAATCGATTTCGATAATCCAATTAGCCAAAATAAGTGGGTAGCTGACAAAATTAAATGTTTGCAGCAAGAAGGAGCTTCATTAAACGAAATTGCGATTTTATCACCGCGACATAAAAGTCTTGAAAAAATAGCTCCTTACCTGGCCGTGAAAAATATTCCCGTACGCTACGAAAAGAGTGAAAACGTTTTAGACAACCCAGGCATGAAGGTAATTTTAGCGATTGCAAAATTAGTTTCGACATTAAATCAAGGTAGAGAACATAATCATCTTGTGTTTGAAGTTCTTAGTTACTCAATTTGGGGACTTGAGGTTGAAGATATTTGGAACCTGAGTTGGAAGGCTCCCCGAAAAGAGTCGTGGTTGAAATTTATAATCGAAGACGAATCTCAAATTAAGCTTCGACCAATCGCAAAATGGCTATTAGAATTTGCCAGCCAAACCAATAATTTAAGTTTGGAAGCTAATTTTGACATCTTAATCGGCAACTTAGCTTTATCTGATTTCACATCGCCTATAAAAGATTATTACCAAAACAGCCAGCCTAAAAAGTTAATTGACTTTGCTCTAGATTTAAATTTGCTTAGAGAGAATTATTTAGAATATGCTCGAAATCATCCCGATGCTCAAACTAAACCACTCGAGCATCTCACGCGGCTAGTAGATGTCTACCGCCAGGCAGGAATTAAAATGTCCAGAGCAAATACTTATAACGAAAGTTCAGACGCAGTAAATGTGATGACTGTCTTTTCGGCTAAGGGACTGGAGTTTAAACATGTTTTTATAATTGAGGCGAATGACAACACTTGGGGTAAGGCTCGGCCTAACTCAAATAAAGTAGCGCTTCCGGCGAACCTAAAACCAATAAGGCACGATGCAGAAGATTTAGACGAGAAAGCTAGAATATTTTTTGTAGCAATAACCCGTGCAAAAACAAATCTTTACATATTGAATCCGCTGAACGGTTTAACAGGTAAACACAACAATCGTTTGAGGTTCCTGGATGAGGTTGAAAGCGAGGATGGTGTATTCTCCAGAGCTCTGCCTAGCGAAAAACAATTAGTAAAAAAGAGTACAGACCTACCGACTTACGAAGACCTTATTTTAAATTTAAACGATGACTTTAGCGATTGGAAAGCTCGGCATGATTCTGCAATTGCGACTCTCAAAGATTTGCTTGCGCCGAAACTTGAGAGCTTCAAGCTCAGCCCAACTGCACTAAACAGCTATTCAGATCTCAAATATTCTGGGCCTAAGGCTTATTTTCTCAAACACATAGTTGGATACCCCGGAGCGTATGACTTAAAGTCTATTTATGGAAGTGCTTTTCATTATGTAGTTGATAATCTATCTCGAAAGGCTGTAACAATTAGCGAAGAAAAGGCTATGGCAATATTTACTGCTAATCTAGAAGAATACAACCTAACAAAAACTGATTTCGAAAAAATCCTAAAATGGGGCAAAGAAGCAATTCCCGTCTTTCTACAAGCCAGAGCCAACTTGTTTGAGGAACAAAATTTCAAGGTCGCTACTGAAGTTGACGTTCGAAATGTAGTTTTTGGAGGGGCTAGAATCGGTGGCAAAATTGACCGTCTGGAGATAGATGAGACCAATAAAACTATCACGGTAGTAGATTTTAAAACCGGAAAAACTCATAAAAAAATATCAAAATCAGATATGACGTCATACAAGTACATTAAGCAACTTTATTTCTATAAAATCCTACTAAATAATTCGCCAGATTATCGGAGATACGACGTAAACAAATGGCGGTTAGAATTTGTAGCGCCAGACACAGAAAATCAAATCAATGTGGTTGAGGAAGAATTTAATTCTGAGGATGAACAGAGGGTTGCTGGTCTGATAAAGGCCGTCTGGGCAAAAACCATGAACCTTGATTTTGATGAGCCTGCTAAGAAGGAACAAGTTTCTATTAAAGACATCAAGGAATTTGAAGACTCAATACTAACAAGCTAGTGCTTGCAAAATTCAGCCTAAGATGATAAATTTTAGTGGCTTTATTAAACATGTTAAAAAAGGTGGTGAAAAATGTGTTTAAAGGACCTTGCCAATTTTGCAAAGGCACTGGTGTCTGCCCAAACTGCAAAGGACGGGGCTGCTCTGCTTGCGCAGTAAAAGATGTCCTAGCCGGAGTGTACAGAGGAGAGAAAGCGGGTAAGTGCCCAGCCTGTGGAGGTACAGGTGAAAAATAGTCACTCCACACTTAAAAATAGTCGATCTATGTTACGATCGACTTTTTCTTTGTGGTAGAATGTAATAGCTCTATGGATTTTTATAATAATTTACCTAAACCGTTTATAAGCCTGGCTCCAATGGAAGCTGTGACTGATTTGGTTTTTCGCCAAGTTATAACAAAAGCTGGTAGGCCAGATTTATTTTATACAGAATTCACTTGTGTTGATAGTTTCGTAAGTGAAGCGGGCAAACATAACGCGCTAAAAAGATTGGAGTTTCTGCCAAACGAACAACCGATTGTTGCTCAGATTTGGGGTTCAAAACCTGAATATTTTAAAGCTACGGCCATCGGCTTGAAAAAGCTAGGTTATCAAGCAATCGACATTAATATGGGTTGTCCGGACAAAGCCGTAATTAAAACCGGCGGAGGCAGTGATTTAATTCGTCATCCAGAACTTGCTAATAAAATTATCAATGCAACTAAAGAAGCGGGTCTTGCCGTCAGCGTCAAAACAAGATTAGGCTACTCAAAAACAGATGAGTACAAAACCTGGCTAAAAAATTTACTTGAACAAAACATAGACTGCTTAACCGTTCATCTCCGAACAAAAAAAGAAATGAGCAAAGTTGATGCACATTATGAACTTATCCCAGAAATCGTTAAATTACGCGACGAGATTTCTCCTTCTACCAAGCTGGCTATAAACGGAGACATCAAGGACAAAGAGCAAGCGCTCAAATTATGTAACGATTATAAACTGGATGGGGCGATGATAGGCAGGGGCGTCTTTAGTAATCCTTATTGCTTTACGAGCCATTCATCAACTCAGAATGATTTAGTCGAGCTCTTAGAGCACCATTTAGACTTATTTGACAAGGAACCAAATCGAAAGTACGATCCTCTTAAACGATTCTTTAAAATTTACCTCCATGATTTTGATGGAGCGAAAGATCTGAGAACTAAATTAATGGAAACTAGATCAACAGCTGAAGCGAGACAATTACTTGGGGATTTTAAAAGTGCCTAGAAAAAATTTCAGATATAAACCAACCTACAGAAAAGTTGAGTTTAGCAATAGTTGCGATAAGCAATCTTATGACAGTCAAATGATTGCCGACAAAATTGCCAATGAACAAATGCTAATTAATAGAAATCTAGAGCTAAAATCTTATTATTGTGACGCCTGCCAAAAATGGCACTTGACCAAGTCTAGTAGTACAAAATTCTAGATTGATTGGTGTAACGATGTCGCTTGGGTATGTGGCGCTCAACAGTATCGCCAGCCCCCAGCTGCCCATTAGCGTTATTACCTACCGTAAATACAAAATTACTTTCATCTATGACAATAGTAGTCCCAATTCCTGATCTAACATACGCCGCCACTACTGGCTCTGCCTCAACACCAACTATAGCTGAATCAGAGTTTGAATTATCTAAGATCATCTTTTTCGGTATATCGTATTCAACATTGGATCCTATACCTAATTGGCCATGATAGTTTGATCCAGCACCATACACTTCACCACTCTTCGTCACTATGAAAGAATTGCGATATCGATCAGCCTCTGTCTCATAAGAATTATTTCCTTTTGGATTAAATACTCCAGGTGAAACTATGAAAATATCTTTGGCTTTTATACCATTTGGCAATTGATATAACTTCGGCTGTTTTGAACAACCCTCAATTTCATCATATTTACCAGTAGGCCAGCCCCACGCATATCTCGGAACTTTAATGGTACAACCCGGTGTTGATTTCGGAAATCCGAGTTGACTTGCATTATTTAAACCAGCCCCATAAACATCGCCATCAACAGCCAAAAACAAAACACTAAAACCATCAGCCGCAATCTTGGTTATGGTTTTATTGCTTGGGATTGTGATTTTCTGAAAGTTTGAATCTGCTTCACCATTATAATTTCTAGCCAACTGGCCATACAAATTTTTACCAGCCGACCAAACTGAGCCTGACTCATCGAGTGCCCATATAGTTCCGCCATCAGTGACAGCATCTACAATTTTTTTGCCACCAGTTTGACTAGGGGACAATAATAGCTTTGGAATTTTAGTCAAAGACAAGCCTCCACCATTAACGACTCCCCATCCATAAAGCCAGCCATCTTCAGTAACTGCAACTGCCAGAGTTCCATCTTCTAAATTATAATACCTATCGGTGTAAAATTTTTTAATCACGGAACTGTTAAAAGCAGCATAGTTACTCTTCACAAGGCTTGGTGTATAAACTTTTGACGAGTTTGAAAAACTAGAACCCATACCCGGACTTAAATTAACTACGCCTGAAGCATATAGTTTACCGGCGTCTGTTAATAAAAAAGTAGACCCATTCAAATAGATACTTACAACTTTTTCATTAATTGGAATATTACTCAGATTCATCTTAGACTCTCCAGCCTCCCAAATTGGTCGAGCCGCTTCATTACTAGAACAATTTGCTAGTCCTAAGCCCAAGTCACAGTTAATGTTAGAACCCGTACTGTAAATAGTTCGACCGTCAGAACCAAGAAAAAAAGCATTCCAGCCATTGCCTTGAAAATCGGTAAATATACTTTTTACAGGAACGTTATTGCCACCAGGCTTAGGTAGGGTATGTGGAGTGCTATACCATTCCTTAGGGTCACTAGTTAGTCGATTAGCCCAAGGTAGAGCGTCATGACTATTATATCCAGTTAATACTCCATCGATATTGTAACCAACACTGGATATTACTCCCATACTGCTTTTAGTGAAAAAATAGACAGCCTTTCTAAAACCTGCAGACTGTCCACTTCGTGCGTAAAGATCATTATATCCACTTCCAACATAAAGAGATCCAAAAACGACATCATTAAACGTTATGCCGGTTCTGATAAAAGCAGACAACCGGCTGTCGTATGTTTTCCAAACCGAATCATCGTTGCGAATAAAATCAAGCTTTCCAAGGGCCGAAATATTGTGATATTCCTCCTGAACATCCGGTGGTTTAACCTCAAAGCTTGTTTTATGATCGGCAGATTTTAAAACATAGTCGGCTGCCCCAACAATAGCATTTCCAAAGCAATCAGTGTTGGGTCGCAACGGTTTATCGACCGTCCAAGTAACCGACTTGTTATTCCTGTTAATACAGTCTCGGGCTCTGGCAATTCCCGATTCAGCAGCTTGGCGGGACAAGAGCTGATAGTGTTGATCGGCAAGATATTTTCTAGATACAGACAGTACCTGCAAAACAGACGCTAGCATTAGTATCATAATGGTGCCCGTTATAAGAACTGAAATTAAAGCAAAACCAGATTTATTTTTATGCATATTACTACTAATATTTATAGCATAAGCGTATAATTTAAGCCATATTTTTGATATAATTAGTACACAATAAATGGGAGAAATTGATGGCTAAAGACGATATAGTAGTCTATTCAACGCATACTTGTGGCTATTGCCATGCACTGATAAACTGGTTCAACGACAATAAAATCGAACATACCGTTAAGTACGTAGATACTGACATGACTGCGCAAAAAGAAATGTTTGAGAAGCTCGATGGCAATTTCCAAGGAGTTCCAGTTACGATAATAGATCAAAAAGACATCGTAGTTGGTTTTGACAGAAATAGCATTGAGGCAATTCTTCGCCAAAAAGGCGTCAAACTAAGTTCAAGCTCTTTCTAACCAATTTGCACGATTTGGCCGCCGATGTTTTTGCGAAAATAATTATCATGGCTGACATAGATTATCGCTCCAGAATATTTTTCTAGGGCGATTTCTAGTTCTTCGATCGATGGCAGATCCAAATGGTTAGTTGGTTCATCTAAAATCAACAGCTGGGGGTCATTCATCAGCATTTTTATCAGCTGAAATCTGGCCTTTTGGCCACCTGACAATTTTGCGATCGGGATACTGATATCGGATTCTTTGAATAAGTAGTCCGACAATAATTGACGAATTTTTTGATTTGTGATTGACATGTTTTTATCTAGATACATTCGCTCTACAGCCTGAGAAAGAGGCAAATCGAAAAATTCTTTTGAAATCTCTTGCTCATAAATCCCAACCCTAACATGACTTTCGATAGATGCTTCTCCTTCGAAAATTCTTGCATCCTGGCGTCCCAACAAGGCCTTTATCAGTGTCGTCTTGCCCGAACCGTTTCTACCTCTAATTTCCAAGGATTCTCCTTCACGAAGATCAATGTTGACCTTGGCAAATAGGGGAGTCTCATAGCCAAGGCTAAGGTTCTTGGCGCTAACCAAAACATGCCGACTTCGAGATTCATCACTTTTTATGCTCATACGAATATTGCGAGCTTTATATTTCTGATATCGATCGACACTCTTGTAATCTAAATTTTGAGCCGACTCTCGATCTATCCAAAAACTAGGTTTTTCAATTTTTTCAAGCTCTTTTATCTCACGCAGAGCTTTATTTTCCATCACGACAAATGGGTTACGTTTATCAGCCGTCCCGCCCCAGCTGGCTTTCTTGCTTCTTGCATATTGAATTCTTTGTTTTAAATTATCAATTTTGCGGAGCGTTACTTCATATTCATTCATTCCACTTGAAGTTGATACGGTATTCTGGGCTAAATAATCATCATAGTTTCCTTTATAACTAAATGATTTACCATCTTTTAATTCTATAATCCTATCTACCTCTTTAAGCACGTCACGATCGTGGGTAATTATGAGCATAGCCTCTTTGGCCGATTTCATCCAATCGATAAATTGCTTTTTCGCCACATAGTCCATATGATTTGTCGGTTCATCAATTAATGCCAGATGAGAATTAGAGTGCATTACTTTTACTACTTCAATTAATCTTTTTTGGCCACCCGAGAGAGATGAAAATAATCGCTCCGACACATCACCAAGTTGAAAATTTTCTAACTCAAGTTTGATTTTTTCCTCTACTTGATAGAATCCCTTGTCATTAAATCTCTCAAGCGCATTTGAGTATTTATTTATTTTACGAAAATCATCTCCCATAACGATCGGATAATTTTCGATGATATCACTTAGCTCTAAATATTCGGGTAGACCCGCTAATACATATTGCATAACGGTCTGGCTCTGAGCTGTGTGATGTTCTTGAGACGTCATAACCACACTTACGCCTCGGCCAAAGATTATTTCGCCCTGATAATCTTTATCAAGTCCGGCTATCATATTGAATAAAGTAGTTTTACCAATCCCGTTGCGACCGATAACGCCAATTTTTTCGCCATCATTGACGCTAAACCTAATCAAATTCATCAGACTCGTAGGTCCAAAACTTTTTTCAGAGATATTAACATCAACAACCATAGAGATATATATTATAATAAAAGAGTGAAAAAAGGCGAAAAATCTAAATCAGATGCTGTGATAGTCAACCGGCGCGCTCGTTTTGACTATGCATTAAGCGATGAACTGACTACCGGAATTGTTTTGAAAGGACCGGAAGTCAGAGCGGCTCGAGACGGCAGAGTACATCTTAAAGGCGCTTTTGTGACAATCCGTAACGACGAACTTTGGCTCAATAATGCTTCCTTTAGCTTGAAATTAAATCAGCCTAATTCAGATAGTCAAATCGCTGTAGACACAACGCCACGTAAATTATTAGCTACAAAAAAACAAATAGCTAACATCGTCTTAAAGAAAAAAGCTGGACTGTCGATCGTGCCAACTCGAATGTTTGTTCATGGCAAACATATTAAATTAGAGATTGCCATCGGTAAAGGCAAAAAAGAATACGACAAGAGACAAGTCATCAAAGAGAGAGACGCAAAACGAACGAGCAGGAGAGTCCTAGGATGAAATTATATTCTTGGAACGTAAACGGGCTCAGAGCTGTAATCAAAAAAGGCGAGTGGCAAAAATTCATTGACGAGTATAAACCAGACATTGTAGGTCTTCAGGAAATAAAAGCCAAAGCTGATCAAATTGATTTAGATAATTCAGATGGTTATTATAAATTTTATAATTCTGCCGAGAAGCCAGGATACGCAGGAACGGCTATATTCTCAAAAACTGAGCCCTTAAAAGTTTATTTTGACATAGCGCCTGAAATCGCTAATGAATATGAACTGAATGACCATAAATACGGCCACTCCAACAACGAGGGCAGGGTACTTGCGGCCGAGTATGATGATTTTTATTTTGTTACAGTCTATACTCCTAATACAAAAGATGATTTATCGCGATTAGGTTTACGTCAAGATTGGGATAAAGCTTTTTTGAAATATATAAAATTCCTGGAAAAATCAAAGCCAGTGATATTTTGTGGTGATTTAAATGTCGCTCATAAAGAAATTGATCTAGCTAATCCTAAAGCAAATAATGGTAAGCATGGTTTTACCCAAGAAGAACGAACTGGCTTTAGCAACTTTGTTAGCAACAAGCTAATAGACACTTTCCGTGAATTTAATGATCAACCAAACCAATATACTTGGTGGAGCCATTTTGCGAAATCAAGAGAAAGAAATATCGGCTGGAGAATCGACTATTTCTTAATTTCAGAAAAGGTTAGAAGCAAATTGGTTGGCGCCAATATACATCCTGAACAAAAAGGATCTGATCACTGCCCAGTAAGCATCGAGATAAAACTATGAACTACTGGCGACAGCAAAACACCAACCAACCGCTTTTCCCAGACTTAGTTTGGTCAAAGCCTGAGCATAAATCTCAAGCTGGGACCTTAGGCATATTGGGCGGAAATAAACTTGGTTTTTTGGCGGTAGCTAATGCTTTTCAAACCGCATCGAAGATGGGAATTGGTGAGATTAAAATGGTTCTACCCATAAGTCTCAAAAAATCTCTGGGTAATCTGCCAGGAACAGATTTTGCCCCCGAAAACCCGTCGGGAGGTCTCAGTAAAGATGCCAAAGCCAATCTAAACGCGCTAGCTAGTGAAGTTAACGGCCTTTTGCTTATCGGTGATGCGGGTAAAAATACCGAGACCCAAACTCTATACGAAAATTATTTCCGGGAAAATTTAAACGATAAACCAGTAATCATGGCTAGAGATGCAGTCGATTTATTTGAAAATATTATGAATGAGGTCGTGGCTAGAGACAATATAACTCTGGTCTTATCTTTTTCTCAATTACAAAAAATATTTCGAAGTATATACTATCCAATTATGCTGGTTCATTCTATGCAAACATCAAAATTGATTGAGGCATTGCACAAATTTACACTGACATATCCGGCCACAATATCGGTTTTTCATCAAGACCAATTTATTGTAGCCAAAAATGGCGAAGTCATTAGCACTAACTTTGACCGTCCAACCGAAATATGGCAGGGCAATTTGCCGACAAGAATCGCTTGCTGGACTATCTGGAGCCCGCTCAAGCCTCTAGAAGCGTGCATTACAGCACTTGCGTAACTCTAAATAATTATTACGCCTAAACGTCTTCTTCAGGCGCTTCGGGTTCGTTTATAATTTGAACTAGTTCTTCTACGCTATCGGTAATCGTATAAATCTTTTCGTCATTTCCAGAGATATAGCCATCTCCTAGCAAATGTTTCTGTATGAACTTGTCTAAATCATTCCAATGATCACTACCGAATAACACGACTTTTAATTTTGGCATCTTGCGCGTTTGGATCAAAGTCATTATTTCAAATAGCTCATCAAGCGTGCCATAGCCACCAGGGAAATAAATATAAGCATGAGAGTAAAATGACAAAGCTACTTTTCGAGTAAAGAAATAGCGAAAAGTTAGTTCATCAGTAGTATAAGGGTTGGGTTCTTGCTCGTGTGGCAATTTTATATTAAAACCAACTGATTTTCCGCCAACATCATAAGCGCCTTTGTTTGATGCTCCCATGATACCATTGCCACCACCAGTTACAATCGTGTAACCTTGTTGAGCCAAGGCACTGGCTGTTTCGTAAGCTGCCTTAATATATTTTTCGTTTGCCGGTAAATTACGGGCTGAGCCAAAAATAGTTACTCGTTTGATATTGCGACTTAATATTTCAAAAGCTCTAATAAACTCTTCGTCGGATTTAAGCAAATTATTTGCAGAAAATTTTTGTCGCTCCAGCATGTCAGGCGTAACCTGAAATGTTGATTCATTATTTGGTTTTAGTTCTTGCATAAAAATATTCTATCATAGTTCGAGCTCGCCTGGGTTGATTTTAGCCGTTGGATAGACGATACTAAGGGTATGAAAAAATTATACAAATCGAGTGAAGATAAAAAATTATTTGGTGTCTGTGGTGGTATAGCTGAATATTTTAACGTTGATTCAACTCTAGTTAGGATAGGATTTCTAATCTTATGTCTACCAGGAGGCTTTCCTGGTATTTTGGCTTACTTTGCAATGGTCATTATCATGCCCGACAAAGCTAGTGCATAAGTAAAAAAAATAACCGATAAATTATCTTAATTGGTGGGCGAAGAGGGACTTGAACCCTCACAAGATTACTCTCACGGGATTTTGAGTCCCGCGCGTCTACCATTCCGCCACTCGCCCAAAAATTAAAATAATCTTATTACAACCATCTAAATAGGAGCGGTCAAGCTTTTAGAAGTCTACTCAGTATTGTATAATAAAGGGGTTGTAAAACACAAGCCATGGATGATGACAAAAAAATAATATTGAGTGGGCGAGCTGAACCGATTGTTACTCCAAAGAACAGACCTTATCTTCCCAGAGACGACCAACAAGAAAAGCAAGCAACTCAAAATCTAATCAAGCAACAACTTGAAGCGATTTATAGTGGGCAAAATTCTAGCATCGATCCAAAGTTCGACAATAACCAAAAAATTAATCCCGGAATCAATCAAATTGTTACCAATTCAAATTCAAACGCTAACCTAACTAGCCAACCTAGGACAGAGGTTCCACCACGAAGACAAACTGATACTAGGCCAGCTAGAACTTCAGTCTACGGTCGAGATTACTACGTCAAAAATGTGAATGAGTTAAACCAAAACGTTGACTGGGAAAAATATCACACCGCCTGGCAAAATTATTATCAAAAATATTACGAATATTATTTTAAGCAGCAACTTTCCAAGCAAAATCAAAATTCTAAATCAAGCTACGACAAGCTAAGAGAAGAGCACGAAAGAAGTATTTCCAGTCTGCAAGAGCAACTAGAAAAATCAAATAAAAATAACATAAACCCCCAAGACGAGGCCCTAAATGACTTGCGCGATAAACTACGTGCCAAAATGGCAATTCAGGTCAAAAAAGCCCGTAAAAGCCATCACTTCTGGCCGATTGTCACTACATTTTCGGTTGTATTTGTCTTTCTATTTCTCCAATATAACAGGTTAATATTCGCACAGGTAAAAGCTTACACTTCTCCAGGCAATGTCGACCCAGAAACTATTATCATCGGGCCAGAAATTGAGAATGTTGCAGTGACTGGAGAACCGAAGTTGATAATACCGAAAATAAATGTAGACGTACCGGTAGCTTATGACATCTCCAATGATCACAATTCAACGCTCAAAGCTATGGAAAATGGGGCAGCTCATTTCGCTATACCAGGAGCAAACTCTCATCCGGGCGAGATAGGTAACACGGTTATAACCGCGCACTCCTCAAATGACGTTTTCCAAGGCGGAGATTATAAGTTTATCTTCACGCTTCTGCCAAAACTAGAAATTAACGATACCATTTACGCAAATTATAAGGGCACTCGCTACACCTATGTCATTACGAAAAAAGAAGAGGTTCTACCGAGTGAAGTAAATAAACTAGTTTACCAAACTGACAAGCCAATCCTGACGCTCATAACTTGTGTTCCAATAGGAACAGCCGACCGCCGGCTACTTGTTACAGCCGAACAAGTGTCTCCGGATCCGAGCCTGGCTATCGCCAATCCTTCCCAAACAGAAGAACCGGGAGAGGTTGCTTTACCGGGAGAAACGAAGAGCTTCTTTGAGAGTCTTTTCGGCCTTTAGTTGATTAAGCTTAGTCTACATAAATCAACAGACTGCCCGTCAGCTGACAATTTATAATAATAAACGTACTTGTTGTTTAGAGTTACATCTATATCGAATGAAGACAAGGCTGGAATTAATTTGCGCTGGTTTTGACCGTCATAATCTTTAAGTCTTATCACTCCACCGATATTTTCCCAAATCGTAGTATCATCAAACCAATTTAATTGGCGGCTTGGCTCACTAGCTGATCTTGAACCGGAAATAAAGTTAGCTAGAATGCGCGACTCCTCTTCAAATTCTAAATCATAAATTAAAGTAGGGTTAACAGAACTTTGAACAATTGTTTTATCTGGATTGACTGTGACCTGTGGTAGAACAGAAGCACCAATGCCAATTAAATTCATGCTCTTGATTAATTTGTCTTCTAGCTCGAGTTCAATCGTGCTTGGGCCGAAGTCAGCTACAATAAATCGTGATTGTTCAATTGATAGACCAGTTATCGGAGTGGTGATTTCTTTATCTAAGACAACTTTTATGCCAGGATTGGATTTAGCGAAGCGTTCATAAGCGCTCAAACCTATGTCATCTGCGTTTTCCTTCAATTGCTTTAAGCTAGAGAATTTGCCCTTAACTACTTTTATGTTACTGCCGTGGACATAAGCCAAATAATCATAGTCATCACTTCTTCTCACCGCGCTAAAAAGCTCAGGATTGGCGATATAGTCAATCACAATTTGGTTAGTTGGTTTATTGTCCAGAGAAGTTATCGAGATTTTATATGGTTTCGTTGCATCATTAGGACCGGCTTCTATGCCTTCCTGCTTAGCTGTACTTACGAGTGCCAGCATATCGTCTCCAAACAGTTGAAACTTAACCACGTCTTCAGCAATCATTTTCGGTGGCTTGTCAGTCTGAGGCTCGATTAGATAGAGTGCGCCAGCACTTAGAGCTAATGCCTGGTTTCTATCGATTAACTTTAAATTTGTAAATAGAGACTCTGGATATTTTTTTAATGAATCAATTGTTGAATATCTATCTTCAGTATTTATAATAATAAACCTATCTTGAGACAGTTTATCTCTAAAAACCATCAGTTCATTGTCAGGGTCATACTCTTGAAATTTAAAATCACTCTGATCGGCATTCGAAACATAATCAGCTAGATTAATAGCTCTATACACTGGCGCCGGATTATCGTACTTAACAATCTCAAACATATTTTTATCAATTTCTTGGATCATGTGTTTGCGATCACCAATTGAAAAAGCGCTCTTTAAAGTTGGGTAAGTTTTAACAACCTCGTACTGCTTGACCTCAGGAATTAATCTCGATGTTAACCAATAGACTTTACGTGGCTTGACGTTAATTAATTTATCCCAAGTCAAATATCCAGCTTTAGACACGCTAATGCGATATTTACCTTCTGCAACATCTAGTCGGGTGTTCTCCCACCAGTCTAACTTTTGACGATTTGAATACACATCTGCGCCAGAAGGAATTAAATTTAATCTTACTATACTAGTTGGTTCAAATGTAGCCTTCTTGAAATTTAATTTATACCCAAGAACTGTCATGAGGGATAGGGCAAACACTATTGAGAATAAAACAAAAGAAAAAAAGTTTCCTATCATGACTTTTTTCCTAAACGCGTTAGGATTTGATTGTTCCATTTTTTAATTATATCAAAAACCATAAAACCGCGCTTGAAAACTTAAGCGGTATGGTCTAAAATTGACTTAAGCAATATAAAAATGGGGTTAAAGTCAATGACGAGCAAAACAATTTCTTTGGGTGGGAAACTGTACGATTCAGAAACCGGTCTTCCGATAGCCGAATCGAGTGAGATTAAAATTCAGAGCTCACAAAGAAGTCCCCAATCTTCGAGCACACTTAATCGCCAGTATGTCAGTAAGCCAAATCTAAAAATTGAAAGAACTATGGATGTTAAGTTTGCATCCAACCCTCGTGTCAGGCAAATCCAAAGACGAGAACGGAGCGTTGCTGGTCAAGTCGTAAGTCAAAGAAGCCCCGCTATCACGCGGTTCTCGCCAGGTCAGATAAATAAAACTACTGAGCCGATTATTGTCTCTCAGACCCAAAATGCCGATGTACAAATTACTAGTAGGCAAAATTCAGAACTCATAAAAAGACTTGAGCTAGCACGGCGCCAAAATCGCTACAGCTCTGATTTAATTAAACAGGTCGCTCGTGACAGGGCTCAACGTCAGCTTAAACTTACTGCTCAAGCCGAGAGATTAGCTATGACAGCAACTAAAAAAGATCCAGTCGCTACGCCCATAGCTAAAATTGAACCGGATTTAAATCGATTAGCCGAAATAAAAAACCAGGCTATCTTGGAGGCTTTAATGAACGCTCCTTCGTCAGATGAGCTTGAAGCCACAGCTCCCAAGTCGCCTTTAAAGTTCCGATTCAAACGACTCATGTCAGTAGCCGCTGGAAGCCTAGCCGTGGTAATACTTGGGGGATACCTTACCTACATCAACATGCCAAATATTATGCTCAAAGTAGCAGCTAGCCAAGCAGGAATAATTGGCTCTTACCCTCAGTACAAGCCCCTTGGATATAGCCTAGAAAAGCCGGCAAAATTTGATAACAACCGCGTTTCAATGAAATTTGTAAACAACCATAAAGACGCTTACTCTATTCACCAACAAAAAACATCTTGGAACTCAGAAACGTTACTTGAGAAGATTGTCAAAGAAGAAGCAGGAGAAAATTACACAACTGACCAAGAAAACGGTCTTACTGTTTATATCTTTGGTGAGGAGCAAAAGAAAGCTTCGTGGATCAACGGTGGAGTTCTATACCAGATTGAAGCTTCAGCCGAGTTAACAAATGATCAAATTCGCTCTATTGCGGTTAGTCTATAGTCTAATCAATCAAAATTTGTTAAAATAAATCTGATGAACTCGTCTGAAAAATCTACGAATGTTAGAACTCGTTTTGCTCCTAGCCCAACTGGATACATCCACGTCGGTAACGTACGGGCCGCTTTATATCCTTGGCTACTAGCCCGCCAAAACAAGGGTTCTTTCATAATTAGGATTGAGGACACTGATCAAGCTAGATTCGTTGAAGGCGCAACTGAATTAATCCTAGAAACTCTAAAATGGGTCGGTTTGGATTGGGATGAAGGACCAGACGTAGGCGGGGACTTTGGCCCATATTTTCAAACGGAGAGAAAAGAAATATATCACAAATGGGCGCAAAAACTTATCGCTAAAGGCCTGGCTTATGCAGATCCTTATACCCCAGAAGAAGTTGAGATAATGCGAAATCAAGCCGTAACCATGAAAAGGCCTTTTCTCTATCGCCTCAATAGGCCAGACAATCCACCAGCCTGGGACGGTAAAACAGCTTTAAGGTTTAAAGTTCCAGAAATAAAAAATTATAAATGGCACGATGCTATAATGGGGGGCCTTTCGGCTGGAGAAGACGCTCTAGACGATTTTATTCTTATCAAGGCCGACGGTTTGCCGACGTATAACTTTGCCCACATCGTAGATGATGCAGAAATGAAAATCACTCATGTGCTAAGGGGCCTTGAATACGTGTCATCAACTCCGAAATACCTGTCGCTTTATGAAGCTTTGGAAATCGAAAAACCAGTTCTAGCTTGCATGCCACACATTATGAAACCAGATGGCAAAAAGAAGCTAGGCAAACGAGATGGCGCCAAGAGTGTTGCAGAATATCGAGACGAGGGCATCTTACCCGAAGCAATGCTAAACTTTATCGCTAGTATGGGATGGAACGACGGGACAACCCAAGAAATTTACTCCAAAGAAGAACTTGTTGCAAAATTTTCCCTCGATCGAGTCCAGAGATCAGGCGCAAAATTCGACGAAAAGCGTTTGATTTGGATGAACGGGCAATGGATAAGACGATTATCGCTAGATGACCTGTACCAAAGAGCTGAAGCTTTCTGGGGAAATAATGGTAAAAATGCCGAGTCAGAATATAAGAAAGCGGTTTTAAATTTAGCTAAAGATAGACTAAAAACGTTGCGTGATTTGCCAGAAATTACAGAATTCTTTTTCGCAGAGCCTAAACCTAATCTAAACATGCTAGATAACGATAAAAACCTAAGTCAACTTAAATCAGAATACCAAACTAGGGTCCTCAAGCTTGCCTATGCCAAATTATCAAAACTAGAAATTTACAGCGCCGAGTCTGTTCAATTATCGCTTAACGAAATGCTAATCGAGCTTAACCAAAAGCCAGCAGTCGCATTCAGTATCGTCCGTTACGCTTTAAGTTGGGCCAAATTTAGCCCCAGCTTAAATGAAACTATCACAACACTTGGCCGGGACAAAACTTTATCTCGTTTGGAAGAGGCGATTAAAGCAATTGAAAATAGAAATTAAGAAAGGGCATCATGGAACAAGAAAATATGAACATAGAAATTGAGCATGGCGAGATACCAACCGGTTCTCACATCGCGCCAAACAAAAAAGAAAATAAACTTTTTAATATTCTAAAAAAATATCATCTGGGCTTAATTATTGTTCTATTAGCGGCAATTGCAACCGGTGCCTTAATCTATATAATCCAAAATAATCAACCAAAAATTGATGAATTTCAAACGGGACAAATACCAAAACCAAAACCCGTACACTATAGCAAATTATCAGAACAAAAGGTTGAAGATGAAGCTTCAGTGACGGCGCCCGTAACGGCAATCATGATTGAGAATAGCCCAGATGCTAGGCCTCAGTCCGGCTTGGCAAAAGCAGAGATTGTTTTTGAAGCAGTAGCCGAAGGAGGAATAACCAGATTTTTGACATTATGGCAAACTAATAAATCCGATCTAATTGGCCCAGTCCGAAGCTTACGAACGCACTATTTGAACTGGTTAACGCCGTTTGAAGCCAGCATTGCGCACGTTGGCGGAAGCACTTCAGCTCTTAGAAGCGCTCGTAGCGGACTTTATCGAGACATCGATCAGATGGCAAATGGCGGTTCATATTGGAGGTCTACCGACCGGGTTGCTCCTCACAATGTTTATACAAGCTCAGAGAAACTAGACGCCCTTAACGCAGCAAAAGGCTACACCGAATCAAATCCCGAGATGTTTGCTCGTCAAAAGCCCAAAGCGCCTCTTGCTCAGGCTGAAGGGCTTGTTAAACAAATCAACATCACCATAAGCCACCCTCTTTATGATAGTTATTTCTCTTACGACATAGCGACAAATAAATACTTGAGATTTCAAGCAGGCGCCGCACACCTTGATAGAGAAAATGGCCAGATCAAAAGTGATGCTTTAATTGTCATAAAAACTACGATGCACAATATCCCAGAGGATGGGACGCACTACCAAGTCAATGCCCTAGGAGCGGGGGAAGCCTACGTATTCCAAAATGGCACAGTTGCTCAAGGCACCTGGAAAAAAGCCACAAAAGACGATCAGATCCGATTCTATGACAATACAGAGCAAGAAATTAAGATCAATAGAGGTCAAGTTTGGATTACCGCAATTCAAAATGATAGCGGAAAAGTAACCTGGTAAAAAAATGGGTGGGGAAAAAGAAAAACTTAATCAAGAAACATCTACAAGCACCACTGAGCAGTTAAGCTCGGTTGCGGTTTACAATTATTGGCAAAAGACAAAAAACCTAATGGTCCTCCAGTCGTTAATAACAGGGGCTGTGATCACATTATTGATTATCCTACTGGTTACATTGCAACCCCAAATATTATCCAATAAATACGGTCCATATCTTGCTGTCACGGTATTTTTCTTAACTTCGTCAATTATAATTTATGGATTAATGCGATTCAAACTCAAGCCGACAGAAGATGTTTTAAATGCAATTAACTTTATGATTAAGCCCAATCCCAATATCAAACCTCCCATGCCAAATAAACCCGAGTACGTAAAAAACGGCTTCAATAATGTTTTAAAATTTATATATAACAGCCGAACTGACTCAGATAATACTCAAAAAAGTGCCGGGCCTAATGACCAGAATAGTTTAAAAGATGTTTTAGACAGGGCTTCTTTTAGTCTAATTATGTTGGACTCTAACCAAGAAATTGTTTATAACAATCCCGGAGCAAAACCTTTTATTGCTTTTAACAATCGAATCCATCTCGAGTACGACCAAGAGCAATCAATCTACGACTGGATTAGCGAGTGCCAAGAAAAGGCTATAAAAGCCAATCGGACATGGAACAAAGTCTATCTGCCGGCTGAATCGGCCGAAAAAACCAGATTTTATAATCTAGAAGCCAGTTTCCAAAAAGGCGAAACAATTGAAACCGTGCTATTATTCACAGATCAAACTGAAATTTATCGACCAGACGAAGAAGATTTTGAATTTATCGCTTTTGCCGCCCATGAGCTAAGAGGTCCAATTACGATAATTAGGGGATATCTAGATATTCTGCAAAATGAATTAGACCCTAAAATTATCAAAGAACAATCCGAAATCATTAATCGTCTGTTAGTTTCCGCTAATAAATTAAACAGCTACATAAATAATATCCTTAACGTTTCTCGTTTTGATCGAAAGCACTTACAGGTTTTCGTTCATGAGGAAACTGTGAGCGACATATTTAACTCAATAATTGACGATGTCTCACTGAGAGCCCAAACTCAGTATCGATTGCTTAATATCGACATCGAGGAAAATATTCCTACTGTCGCAGCAGACAGATCAAGCATTTCCGAAGTATTGATAAACTTGATTGACAATGCTATCAAATACTCCCACGAAGGTAGCTCTGTTGAAGTCAGAGCCTACAAACAGGGCGAGTTTGTAAATTTTGAGATTACCGATCATGGAATTGGCATGCCATCAAACGTTGTAAATAATTTATTCAAAAAGTTTTATCGTTCACACCGCTCACGTGAATCAGTGGCGGGAACTGGTATCGGACTGTACATATCCAAAGCAATCATTGATTCTCACGGTGGATATATGACCGTAAAAAGCGCACCTGACCAAGGCTCAACTTTTACCTTTAGCTTGCCGATCTATAGCACCGTAGCTGAGAAAATCAGAGCCAACATGGGTAAGAATGACGGCTTGATAAAAAAGCAATCTGACGGCTGGATAAAAAATCACGGAATATATAAGGACTAATAATGAATAAAAGACCTATAAAAACAGTTCTCTGCATGGAAGACGATCGCTTTATCGGCGAAATGTACGTTAGGACTCTCGAACGAGAAGGGTACCAAGTAGATTGGGTAGTTGATGGTAATGATGGACTAATAGCAGCACGGAATAAAAAGTACGATCTCCTACTAATCGATATAATGCTTCCCGAACGTAAGGGGACTGAAGTACTCGAAGCGCTGAGAGGTCGAGTCGATTTAATTCCGGATTCAAGAGTTATCATCCTAACTAATTTCCAGCAAGACGCAGAGAGCCGTGAAATAGCTGAGCTCAAAGCCGATGCTTACCTAATCAAGGCCGATATTACACCGCGCAAACTGATAGAAATCATTAAAGCACTAGAATAAAATATAACTTTTTGCTAGAATAGCTAGCGATGGCCTCATCGTCTAACGGTTAGGACACAAGGTTCTCATCCTTGCAATCTGGGTTCGATTCCCGGTGAGGTCACCAAATCGGAACAAATACGGAAACGGTCGCCCATTCGGGCGGTTTTTTCGTTTTAATTCCGATTTGGTGCGATTTTACGCCGAAGTCCGAACCGATTTCCGAGAAAATCCCTAA
>CAZHYM010000006.1:0-24000 GCA_964536785.1 uncultured Candidatus Saccharibacteria bacterium
TCTAATGACTCTAACGGGTATTATTTTGTGAGACTAATCTCTAAGAACGATTCAACTTTACGCTACCAGTCGATTTTAGTTCCGCTGGTAGAGTTTAGTAAGCGGTTTGATGCTATTAAGAACAGTGATCAAAATCGGGTATACGCTAATATAGAAGTAAAATTTGATTGATTATCGAAATGTCATTTAGACGGTCGCAAAAGAAAAAATCGCCACTTAGCTAGGTGCCGATTTTTTCTTGGCGGGTCCGACCAGATTCGAACTGGCGGTCTCCTCCGTGACAGGGAGGCGTGATAGGCCAACTTCACTACGGACCCAAGCATGAACTATAATACCAGTCCGGCTAAATAATTGCAACTAGTTTGATGAATCGGTATAATATAGGACTATGGACTTGCCGTTGTAGCTCAGTTGGTAGAGTAACGCACTCGTAACGCGTAGGTCATCAGTTCAATCCTGATCAACGGCTCCAAAAATATGAAAGATAAACTAATAACTACTGCAAAAAACTTGATTGAAAATCGAAGTCTCTTGGGTTTTTTTGTATTGTTTTGGCTAATTAGCTTAGGTTTTATAATCTATTCAATATCTAGCGTAGAAGCGAGCGATGTTCTAATTTGGTCGCGCTACACTAGTTTTGGGGAAACGCATTATTATCGTGATAAATGGTACGGTCTAATCAGCTGGCCAATCTTTGGCATATTAACTAGCGGCTTACATACTATAATTGCATTAAAATTCCTAAAAAAGGAAAATGTTTATTTGAGCTATATTGTTATACTGTTCGGCATTGTGATAATGGTTGTTGCTTGGAAGTTATCAAGTTTAATTTTTGGGCTTCCAAACTAATAAATATGGATCAAAATCTAAATTTTCTTGAGTTACCGCTAGGCAAACGTACGCTGTCTTATCGGCTATTTGAAATGATAACGCCGCTTCTCTCTTATTCGGTCATTATATTGGCAGTGGTGCTTACATTAATAGACCCTATTTTTGGCGCAGCTTATATACTAGCTCTTATAATAATAATTTTTGTTCGTGCGATTATCTATCTGAGAGGAGTGCTAGCTGGCACCAAGCTGATGAATCAGGCTGTCTTAGTAGACTGGGCTCAAAGATTAGAAGACCTTAAGCTTAATTTCTCATTTCATTGTGACTTGTCAGAATTCAATTGTGAGAAACACCAGAAAAATATTCAGCTTTACTCAAAAGCAGGTTCTACTATGCCAAGAGTGGAAGATGTCTACAATTTAATAATTATTGCTGCATATAAAGAACCTAGAGAAGTTATTGAGCCAACCATCCAATCTGTCATGAATACAAGTTCTGATAAGTCCCGAATGATAGTATGCATTGCGTATGAAGAGCGCGGAGGCGAGGCGATAGATGCTACGGTTAAAGAGCTACAGCAAAAGTATAAAAACGCTTTTTTTGATTTTTTTGTAGTAAAACATCCGAAAGACATGCCAAATGAAGTTATCGGCAAGGGTGGAAACATAACTTTTGCTGCCAAGCAAATGTCAATATTCCTAAAGAATAAAAATATCGATTCATCTAATGTGATCGTGACTACTTTAGATGCCGACAACCGTCCCCACAGAGCGTATTTTGATTATGTCACCTATGAATTTGTAACTCGATCTGATCGCAATAACCTTTCTTATCAACCGATAGCGTTGTTTTTGAATAATATTTGGGATGCGGCTGCGCCTATTAGGGTTGTGTCTCTGTCTAATTCATTTTGGAATGTTATCTCTACCGCCAGGACCCATGCTTTACGCAATTTTGCGTCACATTCTCAACCGATGAAGGCTTTGGAAGATATGAACTACTGGAGTACTAGGACTATCGTAGAAGATGGTCATCAGTACTGGCGAAGTTATTTCTTCTTCAAGGGGCGCTACTCTGTAGTTCCTATTCATGTACCAATATATCAAGACGTTGTTCTGTCTGAAACTTTTTCAAAAACACTGAAAGCTCAGTTTATCCAATTAAGAAGATGGGCTTATGGGGTTTCGGATGTGCCTTACGTTATCAGAAATGTTATCGACCAGTGGAAATTTTTGCCTAAATCTAATGTTGTTTATAAACTAATACAATTGATAGACGGTCATGTTTCTCTACCGACAGCTTCTTTGGTGGTCGTATTGGGCGGTTGGATACCGATTATTTTTGGAGGTAGCGAGCGTAGTGTTGCAGCCCACCAACTACCCGAGGCTATTGCTTTCATCCAAAGGATATCGATGGTTGGCATCCTGGTTAGCATGTACCTAGCAATTAAAATACTTCCTGCCAGACCTCGTAGATACACTTTTTGGCGATCTATCAGCATGGTGGCCCAATGGGCACTTATTCCGCTTACGGCCGTTTTTTATTCATCAATGACAGCATTTTACTCTCAGGCCAGATTGTTGACCGGAAGATATTTTGATAAATTTGATGTTACTGAGAAAAATGTAGTCATCAAAGACTAGCCTTTAGCGTCCGAAGTCTATCTACTGATCTAAATAGTCGGATGCAGATTAACTAAAATAAAAATAGCACAAAGCAATAAATTGTGCTAAAAACATGTTTAACTAGAGAGCCATAAGCAGGCTAGTCTTTTAATGTCTTTTTATAGTCTTGCCAAGAGACATTGTACTCAAAATAGAGCTTAAAATTTTCAAGAGGTTTATTAGGTTCATTTAGCATAAGCTTATTATAACAAATTTTTTAAGTTTTGTCAATCGAACAGATTTTCCAGTCTATACCGCTTATAGTATAAATCTTTTAGATTAAGTCAGGATTCCCAAGTGGAAAACTTTTATAAACTGTGGGTAAACAAAAATAACCCCTGAATTGGGTTATTTGTGGTGGGCGATATAGGGCTCGAACCTATGACCTCATCCACGTCAAGGATGCGCTCTAGCCAACTGAGCTAACCGCCCGAATGGAATAATTTTACCAAGAATAGACAATTTTATCAATCGCATGGTATAATCCGTTTAGATGATGATAGTGAACTAACCAATCACTGTAGTCTGCCTTCGTGAGATGGGGCTAACAGGCATATCACAAAGAGAGCTCTCTTAGAGAGAAGTCCGGTGGAACCGCCCGAAGATACGGGTCCGAGACACGCAAAATTATTTTTTGCGGTTTTTTTATAAAAAAGGAGAAAATATGGATCAAGAAAAGCTTGATAAAATGCGACATAGTCTAGCGCATATAATGGCTTCAGCAGTTAGCAGTATTTGGCCAGAAGCTCAATTCGGAGTAGGGCCAACGATTAATGACGGATTTTATTATGATATATATTTGCCAAACCATGCAATTTCTGAGTCCGATTTTCCTCTTATTGAGGCAAAAATGGGCGAAATAATTAATTCCGATTTAGTTTTTGAGCGTCAAGAAAAGACCATCGAAGAAGCTTTGCTATGGGCAAGAGAAGCCAGCCAGCCATTTAAAGTTGAATTATTGGATGATATAAAGAAGTTTGGCACTACTTTTATGAAGGAACTGGACACTAATGATACGATGCCCGCTGCTGACAAATCAGTAACTTTATATAAATTAGGAAATTATGTTGATTTGTGCAGAGGCCCTCATCTTGATAGTGCTTCTGAAGTTGGCGCGTTTAAGCTTACAAAAGTTGCCGGTGCATATTGGAGAGGTGATGAAAATAAACAACAAATGCAGAGGGTTTATGGGGTTGCTTTTGAGGATAAAATTAAATTAGACGAATATTTATCTCAGATAGAAGAAGCAAAACAGCGCGATCATCGTAAATTAGGCAAAGAATTAGATCTTTACGCTATTTCTCCGCTAGTTGGCTCAGGATTGCCACTTTTCACTCCAAGGGGGACTATATTGAGAGATTTAGTTTCGGGATTTACTAATCAATTACGCCAAGACTTCGGGTTCACTAAAGTTTGGACACCTCATATTACGAAAAAAGAGTTGTATGAAAAATCAGGTCACTGGGCTAAATTCGGAGGTGAATTGTTCCTAGTCAAGAGCCAAGAGACAAGCGATCAGTTTGTTTTGAAGCCTATGAATTGTCCTCACCATGCTCAAATATTTTCATCAAGGCCACGTAGTTATCGTGATATGCCGCTCCGCTATCTTGAAACTACAACTGATTATCGTGATGAAAAGACAGGCGAGTTGGGTGGTCTGAATCGAGTTAGAGCTCTAACTCAGGATGATTCTCACGTTTTCTGTAAGCCAGACCAAATTGGTCAGGAAATAGATAACCTAATCCAGGTAGCAAATAGTGTTTATAGCGCTATTGGTATGAAATTAAGAGTCCGTTTAAGCTATCGAGATGATAGCGATGCTTATCTTGGAGATCGAAAACTTTGGGACACGAGTCAAAAAATGTTGAAGACGGCAGTGCTGCGTAACAAATTAGATTTCTTTGAACAAGAAGGTGAAGCTGCCTTCTATGGCCCAAAAATTGATTTTATGGCATCTGATGCCATTGGTCGTGAACACCAAGTAGCCACTGTTCAGGTTGATTTTGTTCAACCAGAGCGATTTGAGCTTAAATATACTGATCAGGATGGTTCCGAGCAACAACCTGTGATGATTCACTGTGCAATACTTGGCTCAATAGAGAGGTTTCTGAGTGTGTTTATCGAGCATACAGCAGGTTGGTTTCCTTTTTGGTGTGCGCCTGAACAAGTTAGGATTTTAACAGTCACAGATGAAGTTAATGATTATGTAGCTAAAGTGGAAGAAAAAATTAGCGCAATCGTATTAAACGAACCAGTTAAATTTAATCAACTACGTTATTGGGTAGACAATCGCAATGAAAGTCTAGGTAAAAAAATTAGAGAGGCGACGAATATGAAAATTCCAGTCCAATTGATTATTGGCGCTCGAGACAGGGATGCTGAGTGCGTTAGTGTTCGAACTAGAGACTCTGAACAAAAAATAGCTTTGAATGATTTGGACGAATTTTTAAGAAGTCTCTAATGGAGCGGAATTATAATTTATTAGCTATCGTTGGCCCAACCGCGAGCGGTAAAACAGATTTAGCTATTAAGTTAGCGAAGCGCTTAGAGGGAGAGATAATCTGTGCTGATTCTAGAACTGTGTATAAGTACTTAGATATAGGTACTGCAAAGCCATCATTTTATGAGCAACAAGAAATAAAGCATTGGTGTATAGATATAATTAATCCTGATGAACAATTCAGCGCAGCGGATTTTAAGAGACTAGCAAATTTAGCAATTCTCGATATTCAATCTAGGGGAAAACTGCCTATTATTGTAGGTGGAAGTGGTCTTTATGTTGACGGCCTATTATATGATTTCGATTTTGGACAAAAAGCAGATCCAGTGAAGCGGCAAGCTTTAGAATCAAAAACCATACCTCAGCTTCAACAAGAGATAAACCAGAGAGGGTTGAATATGCCAATCAATCGATGCAACAAGAGGCATTTGGTTAGGGCGATTGAACTATCTGGGAGAGAGCAGAAGCGAAATAAATTGTCGATCGACACGCTAATAGTTGGGCTTGATGTAGATAATGCAACACTTAAAGAACGGATTCGTCTTAGGATATTTAAGATGTTAGAGATGGGCTTAATGGATGAAGTTAGAGCATATGGCTCTAAATACGCTGAAGGTATTCCAGCTTTTAGCTCTAACATTTATAAACTTGCCATTGAACATCTTGCTGGACAAATAAGCTATGATATTTTTTTGCAACAAGCAGTAGCAAAAGATTATCAGTTAGCTAAGCGGCAAAAAACTTGGTTCAAGCGAAATAAAGATATAAATTGGGTTTCTCCACTCACTGCGGAGACGTTTGTTGTTCAAAAAATATTAAGTGTGCTAAAATAAATATGTATGCGCAAGAATGTTATAAAAAATTTATTCGGTTCTAATACCAGAATAAAATTGCTTGAACTATTCTTTAGTAATCCAGATAAATTCTATTATGTTCGCGAGATAACTAGACTCGTAGATGAGCAAATTAATTCAGTTCGTCGTGAGCTTTCAAATTTAGAAGAGACAAAGGTTGTTAAAAAAATTGACAAAGACAACAAGGTTTATTACAGCGTGAATCGTAAATTCAAGGAATATCTGCCTTTTGCTATGATTTTCGACCAGGGATTTGATTGGGGAACTATTTCAAAAAATACTGTTAGCGAGCTCGCTAACGAAGTTAATTTGCCCATCAAAGAGAACAACAGTCTTAAGCTAGATTGGCAGAAATTAGTGGCTAAAGCTGGCGAAGACCTCAAGATATTTATTTTAGGAGGATCATTGAGCCCCGACTCTACCTCGCTTATCGATATGCTTATTGTAGGCGCCAACGAGAGAGGTCAGCTTTCGAACTGGGCTAAGAAGATTGAAAAAATCTATGGTTCGGATTTAAGTTACTCAATTATGGATTACGAAGAATTTTATTATAGGCACAGCGTTAAAGATAAATTCATCATGTCTATTTTAGATTCCCGTAAAACAGTTATTAAAGACACATCAGCAATTACGAAAGGATAAAAATTAATATGGTAGAAATTGAATATTTTGGTGGCAACTCAATAAAAATTAGCTCATCGGATCAAGTAATCATAGCAAATCCCGACAGGTCTTTCCTTAATTTAAAGCCTATAGCCTCAAAGAATATAATTCAAATAGCATCTGAACCGAGGTTGGCTATTTCGGATCCTGATTCTCTTCTCTTGATAGAAGGTCCCGGTGAATATGAAATATCGAAATTTTCAATCAAAGGCTTTGCTATGAACAGGCATACTGATTTCAATAATGAGAGGTCGGCGACTAATTACGCAATTGATGTAGATGACGTAACTATGTTACTGATAGGAAATGTTGAGGATAATTTTACCGAAGATCATTTAGAAAACTTGGGCGTGGCTGATGTTCTGATTATACCAATCGGTGGAGGTGGATACACGCTAGATTCTAAAATGGCTGCAAAAATTGTTCGTCAGATAGAGCCAAAAGTGGTGATACCGATTCATTATGCGCAACCTGGCTTTTCTTATGATGTCCCTCAAGACGATATCGAACTTTTTGTTAATGAACTAGGGGCTCCTATAATCGAGCTTGATAAATTTAAAATTAAAAAAGTTACTGATCTTGATGGCTCTTTGCAGATTATTAAGTTGAAGGCCAAAATTTAGTTTCTTTAAAAAATCACCCCGAGGGGTGATTTTTTAAAGAATGCCTTTTTTCTTCAATGTTCTTATAGCGGTTGTGCTTAAGTTCATTGTTACCTTTTTGCCGTCAAGTAAAAAGGTCTTTTTCTGTAAGTTTGGCTTAAAAACTTTTTTTGTTCTTTGCTGAGAGAAGCTAACATTATTTCCGAATTGCTTAGTCTTCCCAGTTAATTCACATTTAGAGGCCATTTATTTTCCCATTTATTCTTATTTAATCAGTGCTTTATTGTATCTAAAGAGCGTCATAAAGTCAAGCTACGACAAATTCATAGTATAATTAGATTATGTTTTTTGTGCTAATAATAATTTATATACTATCAATGGCGGTCCACGAAGTCGCCCATGGTTATGTTGCTTATTTGTTGGGTGATGATACCGCTAAGCTTCAAAATAGACTTAGCCTAAACCCTTTGAGACACATAGATCCGTTCCTAACAGTAATTCTTCCACTAGCGATGGCCCTTAGCGGTGGTCCAATAATAGGCGGAGCTAAACCTGTTTTGATCAATGCTAGAAAATTAAAGTACGATGAGTGGGGGATGGCATTGGTGGCTATTGCTGGGCCAGCGTCTAATTTTATTTTAGGCGTTGCTCTATTTGCTCTAGCAAGTTTATCTAATGACGTAAAGCTTGCAGAGGTTCTCGTGGTCGCTTCGGTATTGAATTTCGGGTTGATGCTGTTTAATTTAATACCGATTCCTCCTCTCGATGGGTCACGAATATTGTACCCTTTTGCTCCTGACTTTTTTCAAGGAATAATGAATAAAATTGAAGAGAGGTTTAGCTTATTAGTAATATTTGTTATCATCTTCTTATTTAACGATATTGTCTTTAGGTATATAAGTAGCTCTATAGACTTTATATTAAATTTGTTAAGTAAAATCTTTGGTGTATAATTGTAAATAACCCTATGGTTTGGGCAAAGATTTTCCTGAACACAAAAATCTAGGGAGCTTTAATTATTAGATTCTGCGGAATTTAATTGCGAGCACCCACCTTGCTATTCAGCGAGGAAATCCAAAAGCCTAAACTTAGGGTTTTTTGTTATAATAATGCTTATGATTAGCGCCCCTAAAACAAAATTAATTTTACTCATCCAGCTTGGCTGTTCAATTATTGTTGAGTCTGCAAATAAAGACAACTGCACTTTTCCTAGTTTAGTCAACGATCCCAACTCCGATCAATTCGAGCAGATTAAAAAACTATCATCCGAGTATGTGAGTCAAAGTTCGATGCAGCCGCAGCTCTACAAATCTATTAACTATCGTGGCGAAGTTTACAACGTTTATAGATTAGAAATACTAAAAAATACATCAGTTCAAAGAGGTAGGGCTGTTCCTATAGATGAGATTGTGAATAATTCAGATTTTGGTGTTACAAAATTAATCATTAAAGATTTAATTAGTTTGTGTTCAAAACCAACTTTTGACACTAATTCAAAGAAAATACTGTACACTGATGGTGCTTCTCGGGGGAACCCTGGGCATTCGGCCTGTGGCTACGTAATAATAGATAGTTACGGCGAAGTTGTTGCAGAGGGAGGGCAGTATTTAGGTATAACGACGTCTTCTCTGGCTGAATATCAAGCTCTAAAGCTAGGGTTGGACGCCGCTCATAGTCTAGGAATTGATTATCTTGAGTGCAGGAGCGATAACTCAATGGTAGTTAATCAAATGAATGATTTTTATGATGTTCAAAACCGTGATTTATGGCCCGTCCACGAGAGAATCGTGGATATAGTAAAAAAGTTTAAGGATGTTAAGTTCGTACACGTAAATCGAGAGTTCAACACGATAGCTGACGGAATAGCCAATAAAGTCCTAGACGACTATCTAATCTCTCTGTAGCCATTGCGCCTTAGATTGTGCTACAATAAATGTGCTTAGCTAGCAGTCGCTTATGGATGAAGATCTATAAGAGGAAAGTCCGGACAGCTAGGTCATGACAGTCGTTAACGGCGACCAGAGGAAACTCTAGGGAAAGTGCCACAGAAACAATACCGCCTTCGGGTAAGGATGAAAAGAGTGGTGTAAGAGACCACAGTCTGGTCTGGCAACAGATTAGAGAGGTAAACCCTGTCAGCTGCAAGGACGCTTGTGTATACTTGACCGGTTTGCAGGCGTAACCGCTTGAATTAGATGGCAACATTTAATCTAGATAGATGACTGCTAATACAGAACCCGGCTTATTGGCTAAGCTACAAAAAAACACCAGTTAAGGTGTTTTTTTGATAAAGCTATTGAGTTATTTAGTTACTGCTTTTACTATTGCTTGGAAAACTTTTTGTTCAGATACGGCTAGCTCTGACAAAATTTTTCTATCTAGTTCAACGTTAGCGGTCTTGAGAGCTGAAATTAATTTTGCATAAGTTGTGCCATTCGTTCGAGCGCCAATGTTTATGCGGTTAATCCACAGTTCGCGTAAATCACGTTTTTTGTTTCGTCGATCTCTGAAAGCGTAAGACAAGCTCTTGATTACACCTTGCTTCGCCATTCTGTAAGATTTAGTTCGGTAGTGCTGCATGCCTTTAGCTTTAGCAAGCATTTTTGAATGCTTAGCTCGAGCAGCAGGGCCTCTTTTAACTCTCATTATTTTACTCCAAGTACTTTCTTAATATTCTTGACTGGCTTACCAGTTATTTCAGCGACAGTTCCTATCACTCGCTTACGTCTTTTGCTTTTTTTTGCAAGCATATGACTTCCAAATGCGCGCCTTCGAAGGACTTTCCCCGTTGGGGTAATCTTTATCCTTTTAGACGTTCCTTTGTGTGTCTTTAGTTTTGGCATATTATTTTCTCCTTATTGCAATGCTCAAGTTTCTTCCAGCGAAGATAGGCTTTTGATCTATCGCTACCGTTTCACCTAACAGTGTAGTAATTTTATCTATCATGGTGTAGCCAAGTTCTCTATGCGCCATTTCTCGGCCTTTGTACACTACCATAATTTTGACCCTATGACCTTCGTCTAAAAAGCTATTAATTTTTTTAAGCTTTATGCTCAAATCGTTATCGCTAATCTTTAGGCCTATACGCATTTGCTTAAGCTCGCTAGACTTTGATTTTTTACGATTTTTTTGTTGCTCTTTCATTTTTTGGTATTGGTATTTACCCCAATCAACGATTTTTGCAACAGGCGGGTCGGCATTTGGAGCGATTTCGATTAAATCTAGCTTTGCTTCCTCAGCTTTCTTTAATGCTTCGGATAGGCTTAAGACTCCAAGCTGCTCTCCGTTTTCGCCAATTACTCTTAAATTTTGTGCTTTAATTTCTTGGTTGATACGGTTAGTCTGATTACTAATTACTATATTCCTCTCTGTGAATTACTTGAGTATTTACTCGGCTACTATTCTATCAGATATAAAGGCCTTTAACAAGGGTTATTTGTTAAAAAAGTTTACTCGATACTGCAAGCTTTCGCCAATATGTTTAGCGTTAACTATTTCAGCACCTTCCAAGTCGGCGATAGTTTGAGCTACTTTAATTATTCTAAAATAACTTCTTGGGCTCAAGTCTAACTTATCGGCAGCGCTTTTTAGGAGCTGCTCGGCGCTTTTATCAAGCACCACTTTTGTTTTAATTTGTCGAGTCGTTAGGTTAGAATTATAAAAACTTTTTTTCTTATATCTCTTAGATTGTGCTGCTAGCGCTTTGTCTATTAAGGATTTTGCATTGTTTTGCTCATCTGATGATTCGGCTTTAGCAAGTAATTTATTATTTGGGATGCGCCCTACCGTAACGATTAAATCAATTCGGTCAAGCAGAGGACCTGATAGTTTCTTCTGATAGTTTAAAATTTGTGAGCTCGTGCAGGTACATTCTCTCTTGGGGTCATTGTAATAACCGCATGGGCAGGGGTTCATCGTGGCTACGAGCATAAAATCGGCCGGAAAAGTTACATGCCCGCCGGCTCTATCCACTGATATAATTTTATCTTCAAGTGGCTGTCTTAGAGACTCTAAAACTGATTTTGGGTACTCAGGTATCTCATCAAGGAATAGCACCCCTGTATGTGCCAGACTTATCTCTCCGGGCTTTGGTTTTGTTCCTCCTCCGATTATTGAGTTTCTACTAGCGGTATGATGAGGTGCTCTGAAAGGCCTTTCGTATATAACATCATTAAGATTACCAGTTGAGAGATTATGGATTTTAGTCACTTCGATGATTTCTTTGGTCTCTAGAGGTGGAAGAATCGAAGGTATCGTTTTAGCCAGCATTGTTTTGCCTGTGCCGGGAGGTCCGCTGAGAAGAACATTGTGCCGGCCAGCTGTAGCAATAATAATTGCTCGTTTTGCTTGCTCTTGTCCGTAAATATCGTCAATAATTATCTGATCGTGCAGTTTTGTTTTTTTCACATCTATCGCTTGATCATCTGATGCTTCAATTATTTGAATGGTTTTTAGATGAAGTAGTATTTGTTTTAAATCTTTTACGGGCGTTATGTTAACGCCTTTAATTAAGTTAGCCTGAGAATAATTGTCGTATGGTACATAGATATTCTTTACCCCGAAGGCTTTTAATGCCTGAATGATGTTAATAATTCCTTTTACGGGCCTTATATTGCCGTCTAGCGCCAGTTCTCCGACAAAACCGGAGTCACTTACTTCTTCGGAGAGCAATTGCTTCGAAACTATCAAGATAGATAGAGCTATGGCAAGGTCAAAGTAGGTGCCGTCTTTTGGTATTTCAGCAGGAGCTAGGTTGACAACGATTTTTTTCGGAGGAAAGGTTAAGTTTGAGTTTGTAATAGCACTGCGAACTCTCTCTCGTGCTTCATCTATAGCTTTGTTGCCCATCCCTACTATTTGAAGGGAGGGGAGGCCGCTATTGATGTCGGTCTCGACTACTATAAGTTGACCTTCGAAGCCATTAGGGGAAGCGGTGATGATTTTGCTAATCATACTTTAAAGTTAAGCACTATCGTCTAATAAAATCAAATATGTTATAATATCTATATCTTTATGGGGCTGACATAGCTTTAGACAAGAGGAAATTAACTGTTAATTGCAAAACGAGTAATGATCGTAATCATTTATTTAAACGCAGAAAAAATGCAAACTGCATTTGCTAACGTAAAGAGCTTATTTGCTCCTAAGCTAGCATTTGCTCCAGTTGTTGCTTAATTATAAGTGCAACCGCGATTCGATTCTTACGATTAGAATTGATTTCGTGTCATATTAAATCGTTAGTTTGTTGAAGATGAGTGACTCAATAAATAAACCTTAGCTCAAAATATTTTGTAATTTTTTGCCAAATTTCTATTACAGGATAAATTTAAATCTGGCTATTTTTGTAGATATTAACTTTTAATCTTTTTGGACCGGAGGGCAGTACTCCGCAGCTCCACCATATGATGTAACTATATGCTTGTATTATACAAGCATATTTTATTTAGGGTCAAAACAAAACAACCGCCTGCGAGGTACGGTCGTTTTGTATGGAGTTTGGAATGCTGTTTGTTTTTGGCTCCTGCACAATTATTTTATTCAAGAGCTACCCCTATAATAAGTCATAAAATGATCGTTGTCAACAACTTTATAAAAGATTTTTTGTGTAATAAAAACCACATCTATGAAATTGTGGATAACTTGTAGGCTTTTTGCTAATACTTTGACTAGCTACAAGTTAATATCAATTGATCGAGTTAGCAATTATTCGTGAAGATGGTTGTGCACTTCGCATATTGAGTTTGATTTATTCGGAATCTACAAAATTTTGACCAGATTCCTTGCTTGCCATTAATTTTTCATTTTATTCCATGAGATATCATTTATCAATCGCTCATAGGACAGAAGAAATGCCCGTTAGACTATGATCAAAATGAAGTTTTAAACCGATGCTAAGTTAAGACAAGCCGTCCTGAATTGCTTCTATGTATGCTTTATGCAGGTCGCTAGAGATCCTATTTGTATATAAAATTTAAAAAAACAAGGCTGATGCGATTATTCTTTTATTAATCTTTATCTATCAAAAGTTACAATACATTAGTTAGGTTGGTATGCACATTAAAAAGAAAAATTCTAGATCAAATTATATTGATGAAATGTTTATTGAGAATTCTGATAAATAATAGTGATTTGTGTAGTAGCGGGTAATTTAGGTAATCTATCTGATTATAAAGTAAGCGAGAATGAAGACATGCGCAAAGAATAACATTTTGTAGTTGTAAATACAACAGTAGGAGTGTATTGCAATGCAGCAAGTTTAACAGATGCAGATAAGTTATATTTGTTACAACGATGTAAAAATAACATATAATTTAGCTGAGTACGTGTTGACAATCATAAATGCTTGTGCTAATATCTGAGTAAGCTTAAACAAAAACAAAAATTAGTTTAGCAAAAGCACATTCAAAAATAGTTCTCAAGCTCTAGCTGTTAGTTTTGACGGAAAAATAACTCAAGCATCATTTGTTTGGGTTATGCTCCGCCGAAAAGGCGTAGAGCGCGCGCAAATTAAGTACCGACATTATGTCGAGGAACGGTTCGCGCAGGGATCGTGTTCCAAGCTGGACAAAACCAGTAAGGAGCGGTCAACCCGGAGTGAGTTTCCCGGCCATTATTTATTTAAAGATGTCGGTTGCTAACTATACTCCGGGTATTTTATTTTTATTGAATTAGCTATAATGATTATTAATGAATTTAAAAAAAGCAGTATTGATTTTAGGACTAGCATTTAGTGGAGTTATGGTTATGGCTAATTATTTTTCTCCGGAAAATATTCACCCTGTTTTGCTTTTATTATTATTTTGCTTAATTTTTGTTGCTGTATTCTATTTCGGAACTGTTTCGTATCATATATACGCAAACTTATCGAGAGTAATTATAAACAAAGGCGAGTTAGCAAAAATTAATACACAACCATCAGCTAAGTTTAGAAAGATTAACTTTGTGTTCTCGGTGTTAGCGGTCATGCTATTAGCAATGCAATCCATAAAAAATGTGTCGTTTTATGAAATACTTCTCTTTATAATCATTTTTTCCGTAGCGGTTGTTTACATCGTCAAAATAAAATAGCTTAAGGGCTTTGTGGTATAATTAACGGCGTGAACCCTTCTACTGAAAGATCTGGGGTAGAATTCAATTCGTCCCAAGCTGAAAGAACAGTACTACCTGATGTTGATTTAAATTTGTTGAAAAATACTGAAGTAGATATTAGTCTATCATCTTTGGTTGAGCAAGAGAGCTTAGCTCCTGAGAAACTTATGATATCAAGTCAAGCCGGACTTGTAGATCAGAATGATCAAGACGCTCAACAAACAGGTCAGTATGCTATTGCTTCAAATGCAGTTCTAGCAAAAAGTAAGATTAAGAATGGCGAAAATAATTCCACTACTCAAGGCAGAATTGAGCAAGTCTGGGTGGATGAAGCCAAAAAAATAATTAATTCCACTTCTGAAGACCCTCATCTAAGAGAAGAAAAAATCAAAAAATTACGGGATGAATATTTGCTAGAGAAATACGGTTTCAAGATTAAGGGAGCAAACAAATGAGCAAATTTATCAGTATTTTTATTTTTATTTTAGTTACTGTTCTAGTCTCAACAACCGTTGGGTTTGTAATCTGGTTTTATTATCGAAAGACTATTCAAGAAGCAAAAAATTACGAGCGTGGGTTGAAAATGGTTCCACTTAGGATACATCTTCCTCCTCCTAGTTTAGATATAAACACAGAGGGGCGTGACTACAGATCGGTTAATGAGGAGACAATATCTCAGGCTCAAGTGATGTACAATATTATTTCTTCAATATCTCAGAAGGGCTTTCAAACTCGGCTAAGTGGTCAAAGACACGTTTCGTTTGAAATTGTAGCTAGTGGAGGTATGGTTCATTATTATGTTGTTGCCCCCTTGATGCTGCTAGGTGTTGTAAAACAAGCCATATCTACAGCTTATCCTTCTGCTGTTCTTGAAGAGGTGCGAGGGGATAATATTTTTAGCGAAAAGGGGAAGATGAGCGGTACTATTGGCGGTGAGTTCAACCTTAAAAAGAGTTTCATTTATCCAATCAATACTTATGTTTCTGATGGTGGCCAGGGCTCGTCTAGAGCGTTATTGAATGCTATTAGTACGTTGGAAGCTGAGGATGGAGTTGCTGTGCAGATGCTAGTACGTCCTGCAGACGAAAATTGGTCGGAGGCTGTTGATCAAGAGATCAAAGTTATTAAATCTACTAATGGCCAGGGTGGGGCCAATAAGCCAAGCTATGGCATGGGCGAGTTACTTGAGGTCCTATGGAAGCCACCGAAAAGCGGTGAAAACGTAGACAAAAAAACAGCACCTGCAGATGTTGATCAGACAAAATTGAAACTTTTGGAAGATAAACTTAAATATCCAGCTTTTGAAACGCTTATTAGAATAGTCGTTTCATCTAACACTTATGGTAAGTCGCAGAGCATACTTCAAAACATAACGTCTTCTTTTTCATTGTTTGATTCACAACAAAGCAACGGTTTTGAGTTCAATTACACTAAAAACGTTGATGAAATAACAACTGCATACATAATGAGGTTTTTCCCTCAATCGATTAAAGAGAATATACTTAATAGCGTAGAGCTAGCAACGATTTTTCATTTGCCTAATCAGAAGGATATTCCGTCTTCCCAGGTGATGAGGCAATCTTTTAAACAAGTTGACGGTCCAAATGAAGTGCCTAACGAGGGGTTATTGTTGGGATACAATGAATTTCGTGGAGCTAAGAAGCCTATTCGCTTGAGCCAAAATGATAGAAGAAGGCATACTTACTTCATCGGTCAAACAGGTACCGGAAAGTCTGTATTACTCGAAAACCTGGCATTTCAAGATATGATGGATGGCAAAGGGTTTGCGTTTATTGATCCGCACGGTGATTCAGTCGAAAAATTGCTTGGTATGATACCAAAGGAGAGAGTAGATGACGTCATCTACTTTAATCCTTCTGATATTGAAGCTCCAATTGGTCTAAATTTATTTGAGTTTGAATCTGGTGACCAACGAGACTTCGTAATCCAAGAAGGCATTCAAATGCTGTATAGGCTTTATGACCCTGGACATACAGGTATTGTTGGCCCAAGATTTGAGCATTGGTTCCGAAATGCAGCTCTTACGATAATGGCAGATCCTAACGGCTCGACTTTTATCGACATTCCGCAGGTTTTCAATGATCAATCGTTTGCAGATTATAAGCTTAAACACGTAAAAGACCAGACCGTTATTGACTTCTGGCAAAAGGAAATGGCTCAAACAACTGGAGCATCAAAATCCGATGTTCTAGGTTGGTTCGCTTCGAAATTTGGGGCATTTTTGTCAAATGAAATGATGAGAAATATTCTAGGGCAAACTAAGTCCGGGATTAACATTAGAGAAATTATGGATAACAATAAAATATTATTAGTTAATCTATCCAAAGGGAAAACCGGGGAATTGAACTCGATGCTTCTTGGGATGATATTTGTAATGAAGTTTCAAGTTGCTGCGATGAGCAGAGCAAATTTGCCGGAGGATCAGAGGAAAGATTTTTGCCTATATGTTGATGAGTTTCAGAATTTTGCGACAGATAGCTTTGAGTCAATATTATCTGAGGCTAGAAAATACAAACTGAATATTATAGTTGCTAATCAGTTTATGACTCAGCTGACAGATAAAATTCGTGAAGCTATAATCGGAAACGTAGGAACCATAATATCTGGACGAATAGGAGTCACGGACGCGGAGATGCTAAGTAAAAAATTTACTCCGACTTTTAACGTAGAGGATTTAACTCGTTTGCCTAACTTCCAGACTATTGCGTCCGTAATGATTAACAACGTACCTTCTGCGCCCTTTAGTATGAATTTGATACCGCCTATGTCAAAGTCTAACCCTCAGCTGAGAGACGCCTTAAAAAAGCTGTCATCGTCTAAATATGGCAAGCCAAGAGGAATTGTTTCTCAACAAATCTTAGAAAGGCTTTCAGTAGGCGATATAATAAGAAAAGAGAACCTGGAATTAATAAATAATAAGCAAGAGACCTTACCTAAAAATGAAACTGACTTTTTGGATAATTGGTTGGAAAAACGAAAGCTCATGAAATCCAATGATTATTCAAACGAAACAGATAAAAGTGATGTAAAAAAAGCTATAGATGGCTTTACTAGCGGTAGGTTATCGGCTTTAGATGTTTCGAAAGAGAAAATCAGCAAAGAAGCAGTCGAGCCTGATTATTCTATTGATTTCAGAAACGAGAAGGCTGAGCCGGGCCAAGTGGACATAACAATTAGAAAATAGTATATTTTACTATTTTTTTAGACTAGTAGCTGCTAACAATATTAGCGCCACGATGTATCCCATCAAATAACTACCCAGTATCATAATGACGCTGACGGGGTAATAATGATACTTCGCAATCGTATAATAGAGTACGTTTAAGACGAGCCCTAGGCTGAGACTTACAAGCGTCAACTTTGAATTTAATAGGTATCTGTTTACTAAGTGTGATAGGTTTTCAAGAAGCTTAGAGTGTAGCAGCTGGCTAAGCATATAAGACTTTTTACCTACATATACTAGTTTAAATATATTTCTAAATCCCAAGTCTAAATCTTTTGATTTTAGATTGTGGTTAAACTCTCTGGACCTGATTGAGCGAGAGTCGAAATCATCTGATATGAATAAGGCGATAGATCCGAGGTTGGCACCGTTAGGCTTGGCTTCCTTGCTCGGTCTGGCATAGGATTTTTGGTCCTTGAATGAGTCTACTATATTACTAGCCATTTATTCCACCCGTATTTAATATTTTTCTAATTACGGAAATTTCTCTCTTAGTAATCAATATTCTCAAGACGTAGAGGATCTTAATTAATAATAATAATGAAAAAGCAAATATCGTAACTATGAGCATAGATTCTTGTTCTGGGAATCTAGACATAAATGAGTTAGCCATCACATCTAAGCGTTTAATTATAGAACATTTTGGGACAAAAGATAGCGTGCTTTCTCCCAATTTGACGCTGGCAACGCAATCGTTCGATGTCCCAGATTGCGGTCCTGCTGGAGCTGGCGTGGTGTCAGCAACTAGCGATGCTTCACTTTTTTCTAACGGGCCTAAATTTACTATTGATTCGGTTGAAGCTAATCTAGGTAAATCCACTATGTCTGAATCAACTAATTTAGCGTAGTCTAACAAGTCAGAGAGGTCAGTTTTTATTGATGCAGACAGGGGCTCTGAAGATGTATTTTCAACAACGAAAACATATCTTATCCTATTATATGCATCAATCAAGTCTCCACTATTTATTTTTCTACCGCCTTCGCTATTGTTGATGGCTGTAATGCTTAATTTGATTGCTCCGTTTGAAGTTGTCGTAGCGTATTCCTCTAATTTGGGATTAGCGTAAGGCTTATATGGAGTTTGATTGTCGAAAATATATAGAAAGCTTAGAAAGATAAGGTTTAATAGTATAACTAAAGTTAGCCATATAGATATAGTTTTTTCTTTGTTGAGCTCAAAATTAAAACGACTTAATTTCCAAATCATGGCCGGGCTATAAGCCAGATTAGATATTATTTTTCTAAACATATAATTACCACCATGATGTCTAGTGTAATTTTAGCATAACCTAGATGCCATGGCTATATAGCGCTTGAGTTAAGACCATAAATGAGATATAATAGCGTAAGATTAATGGATAAAACGTGAGGGGAAATGCGTAAACAAACAAACGACGGTTCTTATAGTAGCGCCCAAATTCAAGTTCTAGAAGGCTTAGAGGCGGTACGCAAACGACCCGGAATGTATATTGGAAGTACCGGATATGAAGGTATGCATCATCTCATTAAGGAGATAGCTGATAACTCAATAGATGAGGCAATTGGTGGATATGCTACCGGTGTAGAGATAACGATACAAAAAGACGGCGGCGTGAGAGTGGCGGATGATGGACGTGGGATACCTGTAGATATTCATCCAAAGACTGGAAAGCCGACAGTAGAGACCGTGCTTACCGTATTACATGCTGGCGGTAAGTTTGGAGGGGGCGGTTATAAAGTTTCGTCTGGTCTGCATGGAGTTGGCTCTAGTGTTGTAAACGCTTTGTCTAAAAGAATGATTGTTGACGTAAGTCTAGGTGGCAAAACTCATAGGATTGAATTTGAACGAGGTAAGACTATTTTGCCTTTAACAGTAATTGGGAAAACCGATAAAACAGGAACCGTTACTACTTTCTATCCTGACGAAACTATTTTTGAAACAGTTGAAGTGGATTATAATTGGGTAGTTAAATACATTAGGCATCAAGCTTACTTGACTAAAGGAATTAAAGTTTCAGTCTACGATGAACGTACAAACTCTCGCAAATCTTTTTACTTCGAGGGCGGTATCAAAAGTTACGTTAAACATTTGAATATTGGCAAAGAACCGCTTTCAGACGATATATTTTATGTAGAGAGACAGGTTGATGAGTCTATTGTTGAAATAGCAATTCAATATAATGAGACCTTTGTTGAGAACGTCCAGGCATTTGCAAATAATGTTCTTAATATTGATGGTGGTAGTCACGTAGTTGGCTTTAGATCGGCTTTGACTAGGACAATGAATGATTATGCCAGGAAGAGCGGACTGCTAAAAGAAAAAGAAGAGAACCTAACTGGAGATGACATAAGGGAGGGTTTAACTGCTGTAATATTGGTTAAATTGCCCGATCCTCAGTTTGAAGGTCAGACAAAAAATAAACTGGGCAACCCTGAGGTTCGAGGGTATGTTGAGCAAGTGATGAATGAGTATTTTGGATATTATCTTGATGAAAACCCGGCTGAAGCCAAGAAAATTGTTTCGAAATCTCTAATGGCTGCGAGAGCAAGAAAAGCTGCTCGCGCTGCTAGGGACAGTGTCATTCGTAAGGGTGTTCTCGATGGTCTTAATCTGCCAGGCAAGCTCGCCGATTGTTCCAGTAAAAATCCAGCAGACTCAGAGCTATACATAGTAGAGGGAGATTCAGCCGGAGGATCTGCTAAGTCGGGTAGAGACAGCAAGACCCAGGCCATATTACCTCTAAGGGGTAAGGTCCTGAACGTAGAAAGAGCACGACTTGATCGGATGCTCGCAAACCGAGAGATAGTAAGTTTAATTAAAGGTATGGGTGTCGGTATCGGTGAGCAGTTTGACATAGGCGGGCTTCGTTATCATAGAGTAGTTATCATGACCGATGCAGATGTTGACGGTAGCCATATTGCAACTTTGCTCATGACTTTCTTCTTTAGATATATGCGAGAAGTAGTTGAGGGTGGTCATATATATTTAGCTAAACCTCCACTATATTTAATCCAATCCGGCAAAAGTATTAAGAAATATGCTTATAGCGACGAAGAGCGCGACTCGATCATAGATAAGATGATTGATATGAGGAGAAAAAAAGGCGTTATGATAGACGAAAATGAAGATCGACTGAAGCAGGCTGGCGTTACGATGATGCAGCGTTACAAAGGTCTCGGTGAAATGGACGCTTCTCAGTTGTGGGAAACCACAATGAACCCGGAGAACAGAGTTTTGGTTCAGGTCACCGTAAATGACGCAGAGAAAGCTGATTCAATATTTACCAAGTTGATGGGGGACCAAGTTGATTTACGTAAAAACTTTATACAAAATAGGGCAAAATTTGTGAGCCTAGAAGATTTGGATGTTTAAAATGGCAAAAGAGCAAAACAACACCTCGGTTGAAGGTGAAATTATCGGGAATAGCGAAGTTACTCAGACTCACTCTAGAGTCGTAGAGAGTAGAACTCTAGAGAACGTCATGGAAGACAGTTTCCTTAGATATTCGATGAGCGTTATTGTTGATCGGGCGTTACCAGACGTGCGCGATGGCTTAAAGCCAGTGCATCGTCGAATTTTGTATTCAATGGAAAGAAATGGCTGGAGGTCTGGAACTAAATACACCAAGTCCGCCCGTATCACTGGTGATGTTATGGGTAAATATCATCCTCACGGCGATACTGCGATTTATGATTCTATGGTGCGATTAGCGCAGGATTGGACAATGCGATACCCTCTAGTCGATGGCCAAGGAAACTTTGGATCGATGGATGGGGATCCAGCTGCTGCTGCTCGTTATACTGAGGCTAGAATGAGCAAAGCTGGAGGAGAGTTGCTCGCTGACTTAGATAAAAACACTGTGGACTTTCGAGATAACTATGACGGGTCGGAAAGAGAGCCAATAGTTTTACCAGCAAAATTACCGAATTTACTACTAAATGGCCAAATTGGTATCGCAGTCGGCATGGCTACCAGTATTCCAACGCACAATTTGGGAGAACTCGTTGACGCTACTATTGAGTTGATAGACAATCCTGAGGCTACTGCTGAAGATTTATTAAAATATGTCAAAGGTCCGGATTTCCCAACCGGCGCTGTAGTTTACGGTGGCGCTCCGATGAAACAGGCATATCTAACCGGTAGAGGAAGTGTAGTTATTAGGGCAGTTGCTAATATCGAAGAAACACAACGTGGTCGCCATCAAATCGTGGTTACGGAAATGCCTTATATGGTTAATAAGGCGTCCTTGATTGAACGAATGGCTGAGCTAGTCAAAGAGAAAAAGATTTTAACAATTAGCGATATCAGAGATGAAAGTGCTCGAGGAAACGTGAGAGTTGTAATTGAACTCAAGAAAGACGCTTACCCCAAGAAGGTTTTAAATCAATTGTATAAAATGACAGCATTGCAGAGTGCGTTTCACTACAATATGCTAGCTCTAGTTGATGGTTTGCAACCAAAGGTGTTAGGTTTGCATGACATTTTGAGCGAATTTATTAAACACCGAAAGCACGTTATACGACGTCGTACGGAGTTTGAATTAAATAAAGCTAAAGATCGAGCTCATATATTGGAAGGTCTCAAGATCGCGTTAGATCATATAGATGAAGTTATAAAAACTATTCGAGCAAGCAAGAACGATGAAGAAACTGAAAAGAATTTGATCGATCGATTTAAGCTTTCGTCAATACAGGCAAAAGCCATAATGGCGATGCAGCTTCGTCGTTTGAACGCATTAAACCGTCAAGTCATTGAAGATGAATTAGCTGAGATATTGAAACTGATTGCTGAACTCGAGAAGATTTTGGCAGACGAGAATGAGATTAAGAAGATTATAAAAAATGATTTGAAAGAGCTGAAAGACAAGTATGGCGATGAGCGAAGGTCGAAGATTATCAATCATGAGCTTGGTAAATTCAGCGATGAAGAACTTATCCCAGAAGAGCAGTCCGTTATTATTTTGACTAGTGAGAACTATATAAAAAGAACACTTATGAGCGACTACCGACGACAGAACAGAGGAGGCAAGGGCAAGCGGGGCATGACTACCAAGGAGCAAGACAATATTGATCGAATTGTTCCTGCGAGCACTCATGACTATCTGCTGTTCTTTACTAATAAAGGTCGCATCTTTAGACTTAAAGCATACGAAGTTCCTGCAGCCGGCTTATCGGCTAAAGGAGTTGCGGCAGTTAATTTGCTGCAGTTGCAACCTGAAGAAAAGATTACTTCAATCATTGGCTACGCTAAGGACGCTGAAGTAGAAGGCTACCTCTTTATGGCGACCGTAAAAGGCACCGTTAAAAAGACTCCTATGGAAGACTATACCAATATTAGAACAAACGGGTTGATTGCAATTAAACTTGATCCTGGTGATGAACTGAGATACATAAAATCTACCTCTGGAAGTGACGATATTATAATTTCAACTTCGGCGGGTCAAGCTGTTCGATTTAATGAGAAAGACACTAGACCTATGGGTCGCGCCGCACGTGGAGTCAGGGGAGTAAGACTGAGGCCAAACGATATGGTTGTTGGAATGGATGTGCTGTCTAGTCATGACGAAAAGATATTGGTTCTAAGTGAAAACGGATATGGCAAAATAACTAAGTCAGGCAACTTCCCGTCTCATAAGCGTGGTGGAGTTGGCATCAAACTGGCTGTAGTTAATGCAAAGACTGGGCCAATAATCACCGCACGAACGCTTAGCGATCTAGATGAAGAAGTCCTTATGATATCCTGTAAAGGTCAAACGATTAGAGTGGCATTAAAAGACATTCCAAATCTTGGAAGAACCACTCAAGGCGTCAGAATAATGCGCTTAAATAAGGACGACACTGTAGCCTCAATCGGTTTATTAGAAAAAGTTGAAATAGAGCCAGAAAATGATTAGTCCTTTTCTTCTAGCTCCAATCGTGGCGGTATTTATAACCAAACTAGGGAAGCTATTTACTATTTACTTATCAACGAAAAAAATTGATTTGAGAACAGCGCTTAGGTCAGGAGGGATGCCTAGCGATCACAGTTCTGGAATTGTATCGCTGGCCACTATCATAGGCTTAACAGAAGGGTTTAGCAGTTCAATTTTTGCCTTAAGCGCTTTGATGAGCATGCTGGTTTTATATGATTCTGTTAACGTTAGATACTCGTCAGGTAGGCAAGGGGAGGCTATTCTAAAGTTGATTGATAAGTCTGGTGTTGAATTCGATAATCTCTATATCGCCAGAGGCCACACGGTCATTGAAATGATTGTAGGTTCATCAGTAGGTCTTGTTGTGGGTGTCATTGTATTTATTACAACTCAAAACTAAAATAAGTGTTGACAGAGTCACTTGGCTGGTGTAAAATGCATAACAGTCTTAATGATATTTGAATAAAAACAAGAGAGCAGATAGTGAAAGCTACTGCAATCTTTATTCTGAAAGACTTTAAGAGATACTTTAACAATTTATTTGTGCAATACATCGTCAGTCTATAATTACAATAGACAGCATTTCGTAGGGAATGCGTCTTTTATGGAGAGTTTGATCCTGGCTCAGGATGAACGCTGGCGGCGTGCCTAACACATGCAAG
>CAZHYM010000007.1:0-18679 GCA_964536785.1 uncultured Candidatus Saccharibacteria bacterium
TTTTGTCTTAGGACCAAACCTTATGTCTCCCGCTTAACTCTCTTTAATTTTAATAGAATCATTATACCATTTTAAGCCAAAATCGGCGAAACTCTCAATACCAGATTGTGGCGTATTCAAATTCGTGTTTTGATTTTTTTCTCTTCCATTTATGCAAATAATGTGTTATAATATAGGTATCTAGCACTTTACCACCCAAGGAGGGTCGAAATGAGTATGGTTACCTTATTCCGTAAAGAGATACCGTTCGATGAAATGAAAGAAGAGGACAAGGCTTTCATATGGGACAAATTCGTCAATGCTCAAAAAAACCTAAAAGAATATACTTTGGACCAAGCTAAATCAATGATCTATGTGATTGTTGACAACGAGAAAAAAATTGATACCTACCTATCATACCATAAAGAAGTTATGAGCGACCCCCGACTCAGATTTATTGCACCAGAGTACCAGATGGAGGTACTGGAAAGAATCAACGAGTACTAAAAATAACCCGCGGCACAGACCGCGGGCTTTTCCTATATATCAAAAAAGAACTTCGCTATTTGCGAAGTTCTAGTTTGCTGATTGTTGCCTTGTAAGCATCAAAATCTTTTTCCTCTAGATAGTGGAGCAATTTCTTGCGCTTTCCAACCATCTGAATTAGACCCCTTCGAGCCATATTATCATGATGGTTGCCTTTGAGGTGATCAATCAACTCGTTAATACGAGCGGTTAATATCGAAACTTGCGCCTCAGGAGAACCAACATCGTTCTTGCTTCGGGCAGTTAAGCTAATCGCCTTCTTTTTATTATCTTTAGTAATCATCGCAAGCTATTGTAACAGATAAAAGCTCTTATCGCAAGCACTAGTTATCGTAAATCCAACTAAATTTGTATATATACTGTTTAAATTCTTGCGGATCCAGTGTCGTAGCGCTACTTAGGGCAAAAGCTTCACCATTTTCAGTTGGCTCAACGCAGATATAGTCCGCTAGACCATCAGTCCAAATAGCAAATTTGTTTAAATTAATTACATCAAAATCATATATAAATTTTCCAATCTTCAATTTATCGACACTACTGACAAACTTGGTCTCACCGGTTTTATCAATATTGAATCGTTGGCCATCGAGCAGTATGGTTTGATCTGATCCTGCGATACTGAAATAAGGATGAAAACCAGGGGCGACCGGCAATCCATTAGTTCCAACATTTGACAAAGTCAAAGAGCTTTTTAAAAAATTATCGCCTAGCTCATATCTAACTACCGACTCCAAACCAACATATTCTTCATTACCACCAGTCAATTTTAATTCTACAGCTTTTGCTGTCTTATCGAGCACTTCCCATTCTAGCTCACGACCAAATCCGTGGTTAGCCATAGGTTTATTGTGGCTAGGGCCAAAATTCGGTAGGCACACGTGCATTCCACCTCTAGTTTTCATCGAATGTTCGTCAACCTTTAGCACCGACTTGGGATAGAGGATTTTCCGGCCCGAGCTAATGAGACTAAGAACAAAAGCCCCTTTAGTGTCAATTTCTGTAATCGTAGTTTGATTTTTTAGAGTTATAATCATAATTCTATTTTACCACTAAGAAAAACCCCTGCTTAGGCAGGGGTAAAAAATAGTTAAGGACGTTTAGGCGGTTTTCCTGGTCCACCGGACCAGCTAGGCCTACCCGATTTAACAGGTTTCCCAGGTGTGCCTGGCTTTCCGGGGGGTTTTCCTGGTCCACCGGACCAGCTAGGCCTACCCGATTTAACAGGTTTATCTGGTTCGGCGTTCGGGTCAACTACCGTAAATACCGTCACGCTTTCCGCAACAATGCCATCCGATTCAGCCCTAAAGACGTTCACGAATTCGCCAACATCCCCCAAAACAAAGGTATATTCTAAATAAAACAGTGCACTCCAGCCTGGCGTAATTAAATCGTCATAAGGAGCAGTATATAGCCGCGAGTAGTTAAACTTTGGGTCGTCATACTGGAAATACATAAAAGTATATTCAACATTGTTTGTTACTCGCACCCATAAAGTTACAGTTTCTCCAACCTCATAGGTAGTCTTAGTGGGTTCTAGCCAAGTTTCCAGAGTAATCTCACCCTGAAGTTCTATAGCCGAGGCGACAGTCCCATTGATTCCGACCATCGAGAAGAAAAGTACAAACGCCAGCAGAAGTGACAACAACTTACGTTTCGCATTCATAAGACATCCTCCTATTTTTTTAAAGTGCGTGAGCGTGAGCTTGATCGTCAGCTCGATATAAGTTTAGCTCATCAAAAATGATAAACTGCAATCATTATACTATGATTGACTATTATGTCAATAAAATATTATTAACCTATGGTTAGATCCGTTAAGCTAGTCGCTTCAGAAATCTTATACTCCCCAACTGATAAACGACGCAAGCTAGAGCAATAGGCTCCAATCCCTAATTTGCTGCCTAAATCATGAGCCAAACTACGAATATAAGTTCCAGAGGTTACATTAGCCTCAATCTCCAGTATGGGATATTTATATCCTTTCAACACTAATTTTGTGACTTCAACTTCTCGAGGCTTGATTTTAAAATCTTTACCTAATCGCGCTAGTTGATATGCTCTTATTCCATTTATTTTGAGCGCACTATAAGCAGGCGGATACTGATATATTTTTCCTCTAAAATTTTCAAGAGCCATTTGAATCTGTTCCAAACTAGGTTGGCACCTTGAAATGTGGGTCTTGTTACCCTCTACGTCGTATGTAGGTGTAGTTTGCCCTAAGATAATCTTTGCCGAATAGCTTTTTGATAATTTTGAGTAATCCCCGGCTCGTTTACACGCTTTACCTAGAACGACAATCATCAATCCACTCGCAAATGGGTCTAGAGTACCCGTATGACCAACTTTTATTTTACGGCCGTAAGTATCATGAGCCAGACGCTTGATCCTAGCTACTACTCCAAAACTAGTCATCCCAATCGGTTTATCGATTAACAGCACTCCGTCTTCAGGAATTTTCATAATTATTCAGGGATTACAAATTGCGATTTATCACTTGGAATTTTTGGATAAACCTGATCCGCCATAATAGGGCTTCCTACACTATCAACCTGCGTCGACTTTGGTTGAGGCTGATATGGAGTCAAGCCAGTATAATCATCTTGAATTTGATTAACTTGGTTAAAAGGACTATTTTCTGAAGGGCTAATAACTGTAGCAATCTCTGGCGCTGCAGGTTGATCAAACATCGGTGGAACTGGTGGCAACGGTAAAGGCCCTGACATATTGCTAAAGTCCGGTAATGGTGGTGGCATTAGCGTGTCTAAATCATTGGGCATAACAGGTGTCTGATCAAAATTCATGCTTTGTTCGTTGGCCACTTCGCCTAACGTTGTGTAATTCTCAATTGGTTGAATCTCTTCAGCCGTAAGCGGTTGGACCATTGGCTGAGGTTCAGATTCGTGAAGAGCCGGCTCAGACAATACAGCGCTAACCTGTTCAACAGTCGGATCAAGATCGGTTGGAAAGCTCTGAGCTTGTTCTAGCTGAGCTGAAAATACATCACTTCCATCATAAACCGTCTGATTTGGCTTGCTTAATCGAGCTAAAATACTTTGCGCGGTTTCAGTTTGTTGTTTCTCTAACCGATGTTCGCTATACTCTTCTAAATTAGAAAAATCTGGTTCAATCACTAACTCCTTCTCTTTCTCAACGGGAATACTTTCTTGCGATGTTTGAGCATTGGAGAATTGACTAATCTCAGTAACCGGCTGAAATTGATCAAGTGTTTCCGCTGGGGCTACTAATTCGGGCGCTTCAGATTCGAATTGTTTAACATTTGACATGGCAATTGGCTCGTTTTGGGACTCCTGGTTAGCAACTTCTTGAGCGACATCCAAATTCATACTCTGCGCTTGAACGCTATCATTAGACAAATCAACCGTCTGAACATTATTCTCGACTGCTTGAGGTTGAGCAGGTTCAATTACCTCTTTAGCCAATTCATTAGCAATTAACTGCTGGTTTGCTCCAGCTTTCATTAAATCAGCTGATAGACTCATGACGTCAACGGTAGTTTTGGAGTTACTAAAACGCTCTGTAGTTGCAACCAATGCAGTCAACAAAGCGGTAGCGACAGACTCATCCATCGACATTTCATAATTTTCCCCTGATTGGCCTTTGTCTAAATAACCAGGCAAAATCGCTACAGCCTCAGCATAAGAACTCATCTTATCAAATCGCAAATTGACATTGCCTAAATTACTTTCAAAATCACCTACACTGATAGAGCCTACAAAAGCATTATGGAGTATCCGTCCGTGTGCCGATAGAGCTTGATCGAGATCCTCTTTTTCCTTAACACCTAAAGCGATAACTAAATCTACATTATAATCACCTTGAGTAAAGCCAAGGTCTTCTTTAGTGATAACTGTGTTGCTCGGAGTAATAAAGACCTTAACCAACCCCCCGTCTACTTTGCATACCAACCGATCAGCTTTGTCTGGATCGAGCGTGATGATAAAGTCACGCAGACCGTCTACATTTGTGTCAAAAGTGTCTTCGGGCTTTAAAAAATTTAAAAAACTAGGAACTTGGCCACTAAAAATAGAAACAGCTCGTTTTTTATTCTTGTTTAGCATCAAAGTTAATCCTAAAGCGCTAGCCAACTCATCAACAGATGGGCTAGAACTTAAAGCGACAAGAATGTTGCTTGCTTTCTTAATTTGTTCGACTAATTTTTTTATATCGGGTTCGTTAGACATTATAATCCTAGGTTAATTTTTATTTAATGTTTGTGTTTAGCTGACAATATCTTTATTGTAGCAAAAAATATTGATTTTGTCAAGTCGGTTTAGTCTAAAATAACCTTTACATAACTCTAGTTTTTCGGTATAATGCCTTCAGTTTAAATTAATTTAACAAAGGAAATTCATGCCAATCATTAAATCAGCATCAAAAAGAATGCGCCAAGATGCTAAAAGACGTCTTAGAAACCAAGACATTAAGAAAAGCGTTAAAGCTTCAATTAAAGCGATGGTCAAACCAAGTTCAGCTAGCTTGTCTAAAGTTCAGAGTGAAATTGATAAAGCCGTTAAAAAAGGCCTCATCAAGAAGAGCACTGCCGCTAGACGAAAATCAGCTCTAGCAAAGAAAGCCAAAGAAGCAAACGTAAAAGTTGCTCCAAAGGCTAAGCTAGTTGTGAAAAAAGCTCCAGCGAAAAAGCCTGTAGCAAAAAAAGCTCCGGCTAAGAAACCCGTCGCAAAGAAAACAACAACAAAGAAATAATTTAATAGCCCCTCAAACCCGAGGGGTTATTAAATTTTAGCAATTTCATTTAAGGCTGATTTTAAAATAACCCAGGGGTCTGATTTACTACTTTTAAGTTTGCGATCAGCCAAGGCTAAGATTCTAATCATTTTACTTAAAGACTCTATTGTCTTAGCTCTAGCCACTGGCCTGAGTTTATCTAGGACGTAAGGATTGGTGCCGATATCTTTAGCAACGTTTGCACCACTAGGCGCTGACTTTACGGCCAATAAAGTCAAAGCTTGACTAGTAATTAGACCAAAAAACTGATTTGGTTCGGTCGAAACTCGCTCTAGCTCATCGATTAGAGCATTTAATTTATTAATTTCTTTGTTTAAAGCTAGCTCTAGAGCCGAAAACACATTAGCCATGGCTGTTTTGGGGATATACTTATCAATCGCTTCAAGTGTGATATCTTCATCAAGCGCTGATAAAATCTCAAGCGCATGGTACTGGCTCCACGGATCGCAACCAACTCGCTCAAATAGCTCCAGCGCCAATTTATCACTGATTTTAACGCCAAAATCACTTGCTTGTTTCAATATAAATCTCTTGGCAGATTGAGAATCATAATCTTTCGGCAAATTAAATTCTGCAACAAGCTTCAGCTTCACTAGTTCCTTAGCGATTTTAGTTCTTTTATCAAGTTCAGTCTCAATCAATATTAAATTTAAACTTTGATCTTCAGCTATCTTTGGTATTAAATCGATTAATTTCTCCCAAACTGGCTTATTTGAGCTTAAGTTCCTCGCAATTATGAACTCGGCATCAGTAAACAGACTTCGAGCAAAGATAAGATCAACAAACTCGCTATAAGAAATCTTTTCGGACTTAATTTCTATAGGATTAATACCTATCTGGTCCTTAAAGTCTTTGACGAATTTTATAATCTCAAAAGTGTTTGCACCAGCTAATACTCTTAACACGATTCGTCCTCCTTTTGGCAAATTGGACAAAAATGAGTCCCCCGACCGGCCACTCTAATTTTTTCAATTGGAGTTGAGCAAGTTCTGCAAGCCTGGTTCATGCGCTTATATACATAGGCTGAGTCTAAATAGTTTCCTCTTTTGCCAACCGCATTCACATAATTCTTGCTGCTCGAACCTCCTTTTTCAATTGAAGTGGTTAAAACTTGGAGCAATGTTCGATGAAGATCAATCAACTGTCTGTCGGATATTTCGCCCACTAGCCTGATTGGGCTAATTTTAGCTAAAAATAAACTTTCATCTGCATAGATATTACCAACGCCTGCAATCACCGACTGGTCCAATAGTGCGGCCTTGATGGTTGAACGTGGTCGACGTCGCAATCTTGCAATGAATCCATCGTCTTCCAAAGCTCGATCAATAGCATCGGGACCAAGTTTTTTAATAAAAGGCATATCGCTAACTTCACTCGTTGGAAGTAATTTCATCCAACCAAACTTCCGCTGATCGTTAAAAAATAACTTGGATTTATCAGTAAATTGGATTTCTACTCTTGTTGATTTATCAGGCAAAGCACCAACCAATGAATCACTGGGATGTCCAGCACCCCACGCCTCAGAACTTGAACGAAAAACTAACTGGCCCGTCATCTTAAGATGCGTCACCAAGCTGTAGCCTGTATCTAAATCGATCAGTATGGCCTTGCCTCGTCTGGTAATAGATTTGATTTTAGCTCCAACTAAAAAATTATCGACATCCGATTCAGCGTTTGGAAAGCTTTTTGGAAAATCTGAGCTTACTTTATCAACTTTTTTCTTAATTATTAATCTAGATAGCCCTCTAACTACAGTTTCAACTTCTGGTAGTTCTGGCATTAAAAACCGCTATTGGTTTTTCTTAATAGCTCGCTAGCTCCTGGAATTTGATTCAAAAATAAGTTTTTAACCTGTGAGTTACTTGCTGCTAACGAACCCTGTGAACCACGACAAGTTGAAGTCCATAAATGCTTAATTGAATCGCCATATTTTAGCAGATCGTACTCCGTCACAGTACCAGTTGCACAGATGCCCCGCGTGTCATCTCTTACTCCACTAAATGCTGTCCCAACGGATAGATTTGCTTTGTCTAGAGCATAGACAAACTCTTCATAAGCCCGAACATTATTTTCTAAAGTTATACCATCTACCCTGTCTTCAAGGTAGCCCTTATAAATGTCTAGACTTCGACTATCGGATTTAACAATTATTCGATATGATTTGAAATTTTCGTTAGCCACAATTGGACCACGAACAGTCATCTGAACAGCCCGAGATAAATCAGTGGAAAGCAAAGCATTTCTTTCTTCAGCAGCCTTTGAAACAGTCGTTCTAGTGGTAGCCGTATTTTTACCAAACAAAGCCTTGCCTAAAGAGACTAAAGCAAAAATCGCAATTAGCACTAGCAAAATTATTAGTATTACGGGCACAGTTCGCGAAAGTGAGGTACGTAGATTGGTCTTTTTCATATCAATATTTTAAAATTAAAAACATGGTAAGTCAACATATCATAGCTCATACCAAGTTTTGCCAATTTTTGTATCAACATTGAAGTTTATATCAAGCTCGTTGCAAACGTTCATCATGGTTGATTTTAGGAGTGAAGCAACTTTATCGCCATCTTTAGCCTTGCACTCAACCATAATCGAATCATGAATTTGCAAAATCTGTTGAGCCGAAGGCACTAGCTTATCTAAATTCTTCTCAATTTCTATCATAGCCATTTTCATAATGTCAGCACCCGTTCCCTGAAGAGGCATGTTTACGCTTGCCCTCTTAGCCGCTTCGCGAACTAAGAAGTTGGAGCTATTCACATCGGGAGTAGGTCGACGTCGCCCAAAATAGGTTTCAACATAACCATCCACTCTTGCTTGCTCTAGTGTCTTATCCATATAATCTCGTACCGGCTTTCTGGCTTCAAAATACTTATCTATCAATTCTTTTGCTTCAGCAAAGCTTAAACCTTTAACAGTTTGAGTTAGGTTACGAGGACCGGCTCCATATAAAACGCTAAAATTAACAACTTTTGCGATTCGCCGCTGTTCTTTTGTGACCTCGTCGGTCGGAATTTGAAATATTTTCGAAGCAGTCTCTTGATGGATATCTCGATTAGAATTAAAAATATCAATCATTTCCCTATCTCCGGCTAAGAGTGCAGCTATCCTAAGCTCGAATTGAGCGTAATCAGCGCTGACGAGCACGTTACCTTCATCGGCGATAAAACCTCGACGAACTTCTTGCCCCATTTCACTTCGAATCGGAATATTTTGCAAATTTGGATTTGTTGAAGATAAACGACCAGTGCTCGTGACATTTTGATTAAATGTAGTATGCAAACGGTTGTTTTCATCTGTTAACTCCGGTAGAGCGTCAATATAAGTACTTTTTAATTTTGACACTTCCCTGAGCTCGATTATTTTTTCAATTACCGGATGTTTATCGATTAACTTATCTAACTCAGCTTTTCCTGTTGAAAAGCCAGACTTTGACTTTTTAACGCCCTTAGTGGGCAAAGATAAATCTTGATACAGAACTTGAGATAGCTGGATTGGTGAATGGACATTAAATTCCTTACCTGCCAATTTCTGAATTTCCGACTCAAGGCCTGATTGAATTTTGGATAACCTTTCTGACATTGTTTTGAAAAACTGCTTGTCTATCCTCACTCCACGTTTTTCAATTAGATATAGCACAGAAGCCAGTTTAAAGTCTAAGTCATATGCGATTTTTTTAAGTTTTATATTGCTTTCAAAAAAATCAACTTGCTGATTATATATTGATTTTATGCCTGCATGGTCATAACTAGCCATCGAACTAACTGAATATTCTCTGATAAGCGGATCAATTAAAAACTCAGCCTGTTTTATATCATATATAGCATCAAAACGGATAGAAAGCTCGTCTAAAATAAAATTTGACTTTATATCACCAAGTTCATAAAGTAACGACTTTATGTCTAATGCTATGATATGAAAATCCCGCAACCCAACTGGCTTAAAACTAGCTTTTTCTGCTTGATAAACCGTCTCAGATGACAAATTAGATAGATAGTAGTATTTGTCGTCAAAGGTAATAAAAAGCGGGTTATTCAAATCAAAAACGCTAAAGGACTCAAAAGTTAAGGTTTCAGTTAATACTTTGGCATCTGAATAAGACTCAGAAAACAAATCAATTTGGTCTGCGCCCTTTGGCACATTCTGAGTCAAAATCTTGCTCAAACGATTTTTAAGTGAGTGGAACTCAAGTCTAGCCAAGGCTTCAGTTGCTTGGTCATAATCTATATTTTTGACGAGGCCTTGGGTCAGGTTAAGCTCGATTGGAGCGTCCGTATAAATAAGGGCTAATTTCTTGCTCAAAAAGGCAAGATCTCGACCGCTAATCAATTTCTTCTTGGCTGACTCCTTAATTGAATCAATATTATCATAAATACCTTCTATCGTATCATAGGAATTAAGTAGTTCAATCGCAGTTTTTTCCCCTATTCCTGGCACTCCTGGTATGTTATCACTAGAGTCGCCTCTCAGCGCTTTGTAGTCCAAAAATTGATCTTGTCGAATACCGTATTTGTTCATAAAAGTCTTAGGATCGTATTCTTCAATCGACGAAAAACCTGTTTTCAAGGCAAATAGTTTAGTTTGGTCACTTATCACCTGGAGCATATCCAGATCGCTTGTAACAAAAATAGTTTCGGCGCCCTGCAACTCAGCCTGCTTAGCTAAAGTACCCAGTATATCATCAGCCTCATAATCATCTAACTCGTAAAATGGTATTTTAAAAGACTCTAATAAATTGATAAGTAATGGCACTTGCTCATAAAAATCATCAGGAGCAGCTTTTCTTTTAGCTTTGTATCCGTCGTAAAGCACCGTTCGCTTGGTGGTTGAAGTGCCTTTTTTATCCCAAGCAACATAGATATTGTCGGGTTTTAACTTTTCCAGGGCGGTTAGTAGTATCGAAGCAAATCCGTATACACCACCAGTTGGAGTTCCGTCTTTTAAACTAAGCCCTTTCATCGCATAATAGCCGCGATAAAAAACACTTTTGCCGTCAATAATTACAATTTTTCGCATATAGTTATTATATACTACCTCACCATTGTCACCTAAGACGCGGGCGACAAAAAACAATAATTAAAAAAGGATAAACAACAAATGGAACAAAAAACCATCAAACAAGAGCACCTCGAAGCCATGGGTATTAATCTAAGCAACAATGCCATGGAGTCACTGTTGAAAGTAGTTAATGATGAACTAGACGGACGAGTTGGCAACGCCGTACTAGCAGAGCTAGATGAAACACAGGTAAAAGAATACCTCGAGATTAAAGACAATTTATCTGATGATGAAACGGCCAAATGGTTAGGAGATCGAATCCCCGACTTAGCTCAAATCGTTCAAGACGAAATTGATATCATTCTGGGTGACATAGCCGAAAAAGCCGATACTTTTACAAACTAACAAGAACTAGCTACTTAATAAAAAATCTCTGCACTGAAGCAGAGATTTTTATTAGCTAGGTCTTTAATTTAAATATTCGTGCAACTTTTTGGCGTCTTTATGACGACGAAGTTTAGTCAAAGCCTTTGCTTCAATTTGACGGATGCGCTCACGAGTAACGGCAAATTCTTGTCCGACTTCCTCGAGCGTATGACTCTTACCGCCGTCTAAACCAAAACGCATTTTTATAATTTTTTGTTCACGGTCAGATAACGACCCGAGGACTTCCAAAATTTGTTCTTTTAGTAGCTGCGAGGTAGCGGATTCTTCAGGCGTGACAGAATCTTCATCTTCAATAAAATCACCTAAAACTGAGTCTTCTTCTTCTCCGTCTCGCCCTACGCCAGCATCAAGCGAACTGATATCCTGTTTGATTTTCATGATATATTCAATTTTCGGAATCTCTAGATTTAGCTCTTTAGAAAGCTCTTCAATCGTCGGTTCACGATTCAGCTTTTGAGTCATTCGCCTCTGCGTTCGGAGCAGTTTATTAATCGTCTCCACCATATGGACAGGGATACGAATAGTCCGAGCTTGGTCAGCTATGGCTCGAGTGATAGCTTGCCTGATCCACCAGGTAGCATAGGTAGAAAATTTAAAACCTTTATCTGGATCAAATTTCTCTACAGCCCTAAGTAACCCAGTGTTACCTTCTTGGATTAAGTCTAAAAAGTCTAAACCACGGCCAGAATAGCGTTTAGCAATTGATACCACCAGGCGCATATTCGCTTCAGCCATTTTATCTTTAGCTTTTTTATCGCCCGCCACAATTTTGTAAGCAAGTTCCATCTCCTCGTCTGGCTTCAGCAGTGGGATTTTGCCTATTTCGTGCAGATACAGTCGAACTGAATCATCGGCGATATCATCAATCAAACGATCAGCATTTAGTAGAGTTTCTTGATCAACGGCTTCTTCGTCGTCGATTAAATCATCGGCGTCTGGCTCATCAAGTTCACTTAAATCAATTTCCAGCTCTTCTTCAATAATTTTAAGTCCATCCGCAGGATTAAGATCATCGGTCATCTATTAAACTCCTTTATTAGTTGATTTAATTCATTACGCACGCTATTTGCGAGTTCATCATCTCCCGCTAATTCTGCATGACGTAATTTTTCGGTTAAATTTTTGGTTTGAACTTTATGAGAATCTTTCTCGACTTGACTTAGCAAGTGTTTAGCCTCTCGCATTCTTTCGTCGCTTGGCCACGTTGAATAACGTTCTTCGGCTCTTAACGACAACACTTTAGCATAAATCAGGTTATTTTTCAATTCACTCCAATCTTCTATGCTAAGTTTTTTTAAGTTATGAGCAAAAAAATTGACAATTTCTTGACGATTTTGTCCATCAAACAAATTTGCTTGAAGCTCAGTAACTAGATGTCTGATCTCTAAATCGATTAGTGCCAACGCAAGCAGATTGTCCTGGTATAGCGAGGCATCTGGTGAGGTTGGGCCAGTTTTCATCTGTTTAAAATGTGTTTTTTGCTGATCTTTTAAATCGTCTATGGCATTCCTTTGGGCTTCCAAGGCTTCAATCGATATGTCTAGCTTCTGAGCAAGCTTCTTCATATAAGCTTCTCTTTCTACTGAATCGGATATTTTTTCAATCACATTAAGCAGATTTCGGCTATAATCGCGCTTGCCCTGAGCTGTTGATACATCAAATTGGTTCCCGTAAGCTTGCATTAACCAGTCGATAGCTGGTTTGGCCTCACCTATTGCATGCTCCCACAAACTTCGATCGAGCCTGATTAGCTCATCAGGGTCTTTAGCTGGCTCGGGTATGGAAATTATACGAACATCTACTCCCTCGCCTTGGGCTAATTCAATTGCACGTTCTGTTGCTTTAACCCCCGCTGAGTCGCCGTCGAAAGCCAAACGTATATCACTTGTGAAACGGCTTAACAGCTTTAAATGGTTAGCCGTGAGCGCAGTTCCTCCGGTTGCAACTACATTACTCTGCCCGGCTTGATGAGAAGAAATTGCATCCAAATGCCCTTCGACAATTACGGCTTGGTTCAACTTCCTAATCGAAACTTTTGCTTTATCAATCCCGTATAAATGGTTACTTTTATCATAAAGTAGTGTCGATGGGGTGTTTAAATATTTTGGTACCGAATCAGATTCTAGGCCTCTACCGGTAAATCCAATTATTTTGCCAGCTTGATCAGCTAAAGGGATCATAATTCTACCCCTAAATAAATCTCCACCATACTGATTCGTTAATCCCGCCTGAGCTATTTCGGTTTTTTTATAACCTCTTTTGATTAAAAAATCTACTAACGCACTGCCTTGATTTGGAGCATAGCCTAAGGCAAAATCTAAAATCGTTTTATCTGTAAAAGCTCTTTTATTCTTGATGTAATCAAGTGCGTGATTATTTCGTTTGAGAGTAGCTTGATAGTAGGCTACAGCCAATTGGTTCAGCGCGTACTCTCGCTTTTTTTGTTCAGAAACTTTCTGACCCTTAGCGGTATCATAATATTTTAGTTCCACGCCGGCTTTTTTAGCTAAATAGTTTACGGCTTCCTTAAAATCCAATCCCTCAACTTCCATGATAAAAGAGAAAACATCACCGCCTTTACCAGATGAAAAATCGTGCCAAATCTTCTTGTCGGGGCTAACGATAAAGCTGGCAGTTTTCTCATTGGTGAAAGGACTTATGGCTTTGAAATTCCGACCAGCTCGCTTAAGCTCTAAATATTCTCCGACTACATCCTCTATATTTAGCCGATCGCGTATGTCCTCTTTTGCCTCTTGCATTTGCCTGTAATTATACACTACTTTATATCTGTTAGTTTTTATGGTTAAATATATACATGCAAACTAATCAAAGCTATTCAGAACAATTCATGAAAGAGCTCCAGACAACACCGGCTCAAAAACAAAAAAAAGAAACCTTTTGGTTTATTTTAATTGGAGCACTAGTTGTGCTTCTGGCCGTCAGTGCGTATCTATTATTGACTAACTTAAAGCCCGACCTAAATGCCAATCTTAATAATTTGAATCGAAAAGTAACTACCCTGTTAAATGTATCAAGTTCACAACACAGTAATCTCGACAGCTCCAGCTTAAGGTCCGCTAACACAAACTTGCAATTATCTCTAACCGGTTACAAACGAGATGTGCAAAAATATTTAGAAGCAGACCGAAAAGCTCCAACTGAAAATCTAGAACTTAAAGAATTAGAAACCAGATTAAATGATGCCAAACTAAATTCGCTCCTTGATCGCAGTTTTTCGACTGAAGTAATCTATTTAATTGACCAAATTCTTAACCTCACGGATGAGATTTATCTAGCATCAGACTCTGAGGCGCTCACTACAGTTCTCAAGAAAAATTACAACGATTTAAAGCTCATAAGAGCTCAATTTGAAGAAGTTAAGCTATAAGCTAAAACTATCAGATCTTTGACTTCATCGGCAGTCATTTGACCCGAACAGATAATTTGATTCCATTCTCTAGGATTATTTATTTTTGATGGTGAAATTGTCTCGTACTTAGTTCTAAGCAATTTAGCCAGATGTTTTTCACAGGCTAAATGTAATAAGACCGGCTTGGAATTATTTTTTATGATTGCAAAAATTGATTCATCTGCTGATTTATTCGCTAAATCTTTCACGCGGTAAACCGTAAATCCATCTATTCGTTTTAGGTCAGCTTCGACGTTTTCAAAACTTCTTAAATACTTATCAATTTCTAATAAACTCAAATCTTTCATTTTTTAACCCTTATGTATTTACTTAAAAATTTAAGTTCTGCGATACTTCCCTCAATGTCTTCAAGCGCTCGATGGTTTTCTGGCTTCGGAAAAACTTTTCCATAACGAGCCTCAAAATAAACCTTTAGCGACGAGACGTCTAATGTCCGATAGTGCAGATAATCACTAACTTCTGGTAAATGATAGTCAATAAAGGCACGGTCAACTCTAATCGTATTTCCAGCCAAAACTATATCTTGATTTGGTTTATCAATTTGCCAATTTTTATGAATAAAATCAGTTATTTTTTGAATAAATTCTTTTTTCGACAAGCCGTTTTCGTTCTGATCAGCCAAAGCTTGTTTTGTCTCAGGAAACTCCTCCCAGAATTTGTTCATTTTAAATTTATTCTCTAAAATGTTTGGCTCAGTTTTCAAGACTAACTCGATATGATCAATTTTTTTTAATTCCCAATCAGTTACAATCGCCCCTAGCTCTAAGATGACGTTTTTGTCAGCCTCTAAACCAGTCATTTCCAAATCAATCCACAAGATTTTATCTTTATTGATTTCTTTTTTTGCCATTACATTTTCTCCGGCGCGATGATTCCTAGAAGGCCTAAGCCATCAGCCAATATATCGCGATAATTATTTACTAAGAGTAGCCTAATGTCTTCGCGCTCGTTGCCGATAATCGGTGATTTTTCATAGAAACGATTAAACTCCTGAGCTAACTCATAGAGATAAGTGCAAATTACATGCGGTACCAAATCGCGGATAGCTTCACTTAAAGCGTTGTTATAGGCACCTAACTTTAGAGCGAGCTTGCGTTCATTTTCATCAAACTCAGATATTTGTTTATTTAACATAGCCATTTCTGACTTACTAATGATTGAGCAGGCTCGAGCGTGAGCATATTGCAAGTAAGGTCCGCTGTTGCCGGCTAGGCTTACCGATTCTTTAGGGTCATAGATAACATCGCCACCAATTCTGGGTTTTAGAAAAGCATACTTAACCGCTCCTAAGGCAATAACCTCGTTGTCAGTGCCATTCTGCACTTTATTTTCATTAATGGCATAATCGAGAACATCAACTGCTCGCAAAAAATTACCTTTGCGACTGCTCATTTTAACCCCACCGGCCAGTTTAACAATTCCATGAGTAATGTGTAACGTACTATCTGCAAGTTTAGGTGCAAACTGTCCTAACGCTTTTAGCACAACTTCCATATAATTTTTTTGTTCATCAGCCGTAATAATAATTGACTTATCAAATTTGTAATCATCGTATTTGGAGTAAATCAAGCCGATGTCTTTAGTTTCGTAGGTAGGTAATCCTTCACGATTGATAAAAACGCGAGTGTGCAGGCCGAATTTTTCTCCTCTAAAAATTACTGCTCCATCCGACTTTTCAAATACGCTTCCTATCCGCTTAGAGACTTCTTCTAGGCCTCGTTTAGCAGTGGCGCTTTCTGGATAGTATTTCTCAAAACCAGAGCCAATCCGCTCATAAAATTGGTCGAAGTACTCATAACTCCATTCTCGGCATTGCCAATAAATTTTAGCAAAATTAGACTCATGATCATTTTGATTATGCAACTCATAAACTCGCTTATTCAATCCCGCTATTTCTGCTTTTGCATTTTCGTCAGTTTCGTAAGCTGAAGTTCCTTCGACGTAGTGTTTAGCAATCCAGTCAACGCGTTCAGTTTTTTCGATTTCTTCTAATTTTTCCGGAAATTCACCCCCAAAATCTTTGATAATAGACCACATTGTCTTAGCCACATGCAAACCAACATCTCCACCGAAGTTTGCGCGATGAACTTTTCCGCCAGCTTTCTCAACTAAATTTGCGATTGCATCCCCTACCACACTAGTGTAAAAATGACCGGCGTGCAAAACTTTAAATGGGTTCGGGTCTGAGTATTCGACGACAACTACTTGATCTTCATAAGGGCGATCAGGATTGATTTTCCAAGCCTCCAAAAGCTCATTATCCTGAACAAATAAGTTAATAAAACCCGGACCAGCTACTTCTACTGACTTGAACTTGCCTGTCGAATTTAGAGCCTCTGTGATCTCAAGTGCAATCTCACGCGGGCTACGACTTAATTTACCGGCGAGTTGCATCGCTATGTTAGTCGCAAAATCACCAAACTCTGGCCTAGGTCGTTCTAGTTTTATCTCAATTTCTTGACCATACAGAGTTTTGACTAATTGACTTATTTCATCAACAATTTGTTTCATACTGGCCTAATTATATCAGAGATAGAATTCTTGGCATGATAATACCAAATTGGCCTAACGAGATGATATAATGTATATACTAATAATTTTGGAGATTTGATGGATCTTTTTATGACTAATTTTGCGGTTTGCCCGATATGCACAGTTACTGTCGGCGCAGGACTAGCTCTATCTCAGCAACTAGGTATTGATGATTCTGTAACTAGTATTTGGATTGGTGGCTTATTAGCTTCCATATCAATTTGGACAATTAATTGGCTGAAAACCAAGCAAAAAACATTCAAATATTATGAGATTGTAACGTGGTTAGCCTATTACATATTGACTTTCTTTGGCTTGCACTTGGCTGGATCGCTATGGGTGGAAGGAAACTCGCTTTTAGGGATAGATAAAATAATTCTTGGCTCTATTATTGGAACAGTAGTTTTCGTTAGTGCAAGTGAGGCTTATCAATACTTAAAGAAAAGGAACGATGAAAAAGCTCATTTTCCATTCGAAAAAATCGCCTTCCCAGTTGTTGGCTTACTTATCAGCAGCTTAATACTTTATTTTATTACTAAGAATTAGGAGCAAAAATGTTAAAAAATAAGCAAGAACTACTAAAAAAATTTGACGAGCTTAAAGATAACAAATTAGACCTCTCGAGCGACGAAGATCTATCAATCGCTATCATGAATCTGATTAGCATTGAAGAACATTTCTTCTTCACTGGCGAGAAAACAGAAAACCCAAAATACTTTGAGATGCTGGCCCACATTCGTGAAATGCGCAAAGATTTACTCGGAAAAATAATTAAACAGTACGAAGGCGAAGTTTGGTGCATCTCAAAGCATCTGCTAGCCTCATCGATGAGACTGATGGAAGTCGGGACAAAGCACTTGACCCGCAATGAAATGTCCCTGGCTGAAGACATGCTTGACAAAGCCTATGACCTATACTCAATGTTCTGGGGCTTGAATCTCGGTACGATAAACCTCGATGGTGTTAAAAAAGTTGATGAAAATGTCATGGATAAAACCGAACAAATAGAAAAAGATTCTGATGAGCTAAAGAAATCATCGATGTTTTCTAAAACTAGAGACATCGTGAAAAACCTAATAAACTGTTGTATAGAATAATATGCTTAACCAAATAATCGGCAGTTTCAAATATGCATTTCACGGCCTCGCCATACTGATTAAAGAAGAACATAACTATGTTTTTCATCTTGTAGCTGCCGTATTGGCAACTATTCTTGGCTTTATCTACAAGATTTCTTCAATCGAGTGGTGTCTGGTAATATTTGCGATAAGCTTTGTTATGGTTACAGAAACATTAAACACTTCGATCGAAAATATTATGGATTTTGTTAGCCCGGACCGAAACTCTAGCGTAAAAAGGATTAAAGACTTATCGGCTGCGGCTGTTTTTATGTCTGCCCTATCGGCGCTAACAGTTGGACTTATCATTTTTATCCCTAAAATGCTAAACATATGGGTATAAGTTATTTATTTGATACATTAAGAAAAATATTTTATCTCGCTCTGATTGTATTTTTAATTGCTTATAGTGCATTAGATGGCAATTCAGACACCTCAGTAGTTAAAATCCTAATCGGATTGGCCGTATTTGTTGCAGCCTACTTTATTACAGACTACTTAGAAACAAAAAAGATACAATCAGAAGAATAACGGCACCAGATATCTCTTACCAATACATTATTGAATTAACTATATAAAATGATTATGCTAAATATATGAAAATAATTAAAATTCTAGGTTTAATCTTAGCAATAGCTTTTGGCATCTTTGTTGTAATTTTCGGTGAATTTGACGACAGCCCAGGCGCATCTGGTCTTGGTCTTATCATTGCCGGCGCTGGGATTTATGGGTTAATCAGACTCAAGAAACGATCGCACTCAAAATAGAATTCAGCTGTTCTACCTCAATAATCATCGACTTTCTTTTCACTTTCCCCCATTTACCTATTGACTTTTTAAAATGCTTATGCTATTATAGTGTTACGCTA
>CAZHYM010000008.1:0-17616 GCA_964536785.1 uncultured Candidatus Saccharibacteria bacterium
TGGCCTGCCAAACTCAATCCAGCCGTTACCTCAATCGACTTTGGTCTATCTAAGTATTGTGACAGTGACGCTCATGCTAATATGGCTACCAAACTAACTACTTCATTTATTGACGGTGGCCCCAGCTCCGCTTGCTCTATACCCGCTCCAGTCATCACTTCACCAACTCCAGATCAAATCATCGACAGTTCAGAACTAACTATCACTGGCACAGCTACTCCTGGCCAAACTGTTCGTATTCGAGTAGATGATCAAACCTTTGACGTCCTGGTTGATGAATCAGGTGAGTTCACTCAAACCATCACTGGATTAACTACTAACCCTTACTCTATCATTGCAACCATCCTAGTTGATGGCATAGATGAATCACCTCCATCCGTCTTAGCTTTTACAGTCACAGAGCCTACTGAACCTACTAGCCCAACCACTCCAACACCACCAGCTACGGGAGTTGGCCCTACATCAATTCTGCCAGTGCTTATCCCAACCCTCAGTTTATCTGGCATCGCACTCGGCTTAGTTACTAGGCGAAGACGATTAACTCTCGGTTAGCAATAACTAAGATTAGTCTAGGGGTGGTATAATATAGGCAACAGATGAATAGCGATGAAATGTATTTAGATTATGCGGCTTCAACCCCTATGGATGAGCGTGTTCTTAAGGTTATGTTGCCTTATTTCTCTGATAAATTCTGCAATCCTTCATCCCCATATTTGCCAGCAGTTCAAACACGTCATGATTATGAAGATGCCAAAAATTTAATTGCTAAAACAATCGGGGTGAAAAAAGACCAATTGATAATCACAGCTGGAGCTACGGAATCAATTAACTTAGCTTTTTCGCAAGCTATGAGTGTCGTAATCTCGGCTGTTGAGCACCCTTCTGTTGAGCGAACGGCTAAGTCCAAGATGTTCTATCGAATTGCACCTGTTGATAAATTTGGCAGGATAGATTTAGACCTAATAAACAAACTGATTGACGATGACACGGATTTCATTAGCGTTTGTTTGGCTAGTAGTGATTTAGGCACAATCCAGCCAATTAGTGATATCGCGAAAATAATTTCTAGCAAGCGCTTGGAGCGAGCAAAAAACAGCAACAAAACTCCATTAGTTTTCCATTGCGATGCTTCGCAGGGTCTAGGATTTCTAGACGTTAATGTCGGAAGATTAGGTATAGATTTACTAACGATAAGCGCAGGTAAAATCTACGGTCCAAAACAGGTGGCTGCATTATGGATTCGTCCTGGCGTTAAATTATTGCCAACTATTTATGGCGGTGGCCAGGAAAACGGTTTACGCTCAGGAACTGAAAATGTAGCTGGGGTGATTGGGTTCGCCAAAGCCTGTGAACTCATTGCAAAAAACTCAGGTAGGGAGCTGGCTAAACTGAGAGATTATTTTGAAAACTTTCTCAAAGAAAATTTAGACGATGTGTTGATCTTAGGGCATCCTAAGAAAAGATTGCCAAATTTCTCGGTAGTTAGTTTTTCGGACATCGACGCAGAGCGACTGATTTATAGATTGGAAAAGAGAGGCGTTTATGCTTCGACTGGAGCTGCTTGCTCAGCTAGCCGGGGTGCGGGATCGATGGCACTAAAAAGCATAGGAATATCGGAAAATATTCAAAAATCTAGCTTGAGATTTAGTTTTGGCCGGCCGTTGACTAAGAAGCTTATCGAAAAAGCTGTTAAAATAATAGTTGAAGAAGTAACAGCGGAAAGAGAAAGGGTGGCAAAAAAATGAAATCTATCCTAAAACTAATTATTTTATCTATTATATTTGTTTTTATTTTATTCACTTTTTTTATACCTAATGACTATGCAGAGTGCGACATTTCTGATGTTGATGCAAAAGAGTGTCCTAAAGCCGATGCGATCGTAGTTGTCTCTGGAGGAGATACTAAAGCTCGGACTGAATACGGAGCCGAACTCTACGGTGCTGGGTTGGCACCAAAAATCATTTTATCTGGAGCCGCGTTTGATCCATCATCGCCGAGTAATGCTGAGGAAATGGCAGAAATAGCCATTAAGGCGGGAGTGCTGAATGGTGATGTTCTGATTGAGACCGAGTCTCGCAACACTCGGCAAAATGCTCAGTTCGTAAAAGAAGCAATTGATGCATTTGGCTTTAAGAAAATTATTTTAGTAACCTCTGCCTATCATCAGAGACGAGCTAATTACGAATTCAAAAAGAGTCTTGGAAATTCGATTGCGATATACAATGCGCCACTCATGAATGATAAACATTGGTCGCAATATACGTGGTGGCTAAATACAAATTCATGGTTTTTGGCATATAGAGAGCTTGGCGGTTTGGCCTTGTCCATGTCGGGCTTGCGAGATAATGACTAAAGTTTTCGTTGGACTGAGTGGGGGAGTTGACAGTAGTGTCTCAGCCTCTCTGCTAGTTGATGCTGGCTACGAGGTGACAGGTGTTTATATGAAAAACTGGTCTGAAGATCTACCAGGCATGCGATGCCCTTGGGCTGAAGATTTGGCTGATGCCAAAAGAGTAGCGGTAGAGCTAGGCATTGATTTTAAAGTTTATGATTTTGAAAAGGACTATCGAGCTAAAGTTGTTCAGTACATGCTCGATGAATATAGACTCGGCAGAACTCCTAATCCAGATGTAATGTGCAACCAAGAGATAAAATTTAAGCTTTTTCTTGAGACGGCCCTTTCAGATGGAGCAGATATGGTGGCTACTGGCCATTATGCTAAAACAGAGCGAATAAATGACAAAAAGGCAAAGTTGCTTCAGGCTCGTGATCAAAAAAAAGACCAGACTTATTTCCTGTATCGGATTTCATCAGAGGCACTTGCAAAAACCTTGTTCCCGATTGGTGATTTGGAAAAAACCGAAGTTCGTAAAATTGCCGAGGCTAGAGGTCTTGTCACCGCGAGGAAAAAAGATTCTGTGGGCATTTGTTTTGTCGGTCAGGTTGGCATAGAGGAGTTTCTAAGCGAATATATCGAAACTAAACCAGGTGAAATAATAGAAATAGATACTGGCAAGAAACTTGGATGGCACAAAGGTTCCATCTATTATACTATTGGCCAAAGGCATGGCCTCGACGTGGGAGGTGGATTGCCTTATTATGTAGTGTCAAAAGATATCGATAAGAATCTTGTGTTTGTTTCTCGAAACTTGAATCAAAAGGAGATGTGGTCAGAACAGATTGTTTTAAAAGATCTCCATTGGATAAATAACATTCCGAAAGTTCAAGATAATTTGCAAATAAGAATTAGACATCTAGCGCCGTTAGTCCCGGCTTCAATTAAATCCATAGATTCAGATTCGGCAACCCTAATACTCAGCCAGGCAATTAGAGCAGTAGCTCCAGGACAATCAGTTGCAGTTTATGATGGTCAAGTTTGTCTGGGTGGTGGAATTATAAAATAAAATTCCGCTAGCAAAGTAAATTTTATTTAATCTAATATTGACGTATGCTCAAAAAGAGTGCATTGTGGTAAAATGTCTTCTATGAATGCACAAGATATCCGCAATAAGTATTTGAATTTTTTTGAACAACGTGGTCACAAGGTCATTAAGCGAGCGCCACTCGTTTTAAATGAGGACCCCACAACTTTATTTACAGGTTCAGGCATGCAATCGCTTATGCCATTTTTGTTAGGAGAGAAGCATCCTGATGGAGTTCGCTTGACGGACAGCCAAACTTGTTTGAGGGCTCAAGACACTGAAGATGTTGGAGATAATCGGCACACGACTTTTTTTGAGATGCTCGGCAACTGGAGCTTAGGCGACTATTTTAAAGAGCAACAGATAGAGTGGATCTTTGAATTTTTGACAAAAGAAGTTGGCCTAGACCCACATCGGCTTTACGTTAGCTGCTTTATAGGTGACAAAGAAAATGGCATACCCAAAGATACCGAAGCCGCTGAGACTTGGAAAAAAGTTTTTGAGAGAGCTGGAATTTCTGCAAAAGTTGTCGAAGTTGGTTCACAAAAAGATGGCGATGAAAAAGGTATGCAAGGCGGTCGAATATTTTATTACGATGATAATGAAAACTGGTGGAGTCGAAACGGCAACATTAGCAAAACTCCTATCGGCGATCCTTGCGGTCCGGACAGCGAAATGTTCTATGATTTCGGCGAAGAATATCACGATTCTAGCTATGGATTGCCTCATCCAGCGAGCGACAGCGGAAGATTTGTCGAAATTGGCAACCAGGTCTTTATGCAATATAGGCGGCTAGAAGACGGTAGCTTTGAACCTTTGAAAAATAAAAATATCGATTTCGGTGGTGGTTTAGAGCGCATTGCAGCCGCAGCAATTGATAGCCCTGACGTTTTTAAAGTCAGTCTGCTCTGGCCAATTATTGAAAAGTTGCAGAAGATAAGTGGCAAAAAATACGAAGATAATTTAGTGGCGATGAGAGTAATCTCTGATCACCTGAGGAGCGCAACCTTTTTAGCTGTTGATGGATGTGTCCCTAGCAATAAAGAGCAGGGTTATGTGATGCGACGTTTCATCCGCAGAGCGATGGTAAAATCTTTTGATTTAGGCATAGAAAATAATTTTTTTGAACAAGTTGTGCCTGTAATTGTCGACTTATATGCCAATGATTATCCAGAAATCATAGCTCGCCGCGAAGAAATAATCCAAATCTTAGTTAAGGAAGAGAAAGCTTTTAGACAAACTTTGCGTAATGGTTTGAAACAATTAGGCCGGCTTAAAACAGGCGGACTTAGTGGTGAAGAACTATTTAGGTTGTATGACACATTCGGTTTTCCAATTGAATTGTCGATTGAAGAGGCAAAAAAGCAGGAAATAGAACTTGATGACAATTGGCGAGGAATATTTGACGCCAAGATGAAAGAGCAGCGTGAGAGGTCACAAACGGCATCTAAGGGTATGTTCAAGGGTGGTTTAGAGAGTGGCAGCGATAAAACATTGCGACTGCATACTGCGGCTCACTTGATGCTGGCTGCGATGAAAAAAGTCCTAGGAGATGATGTTAATCAAAAAGGCTCAAACATAACCGAGGAACGCTTACGTTTTGACTTTAACTACCCAGAAAAAGTTGATCGTGAGAAACTCGATGCAATTGAAAAACTAGTAAATGAAGCGATTTTGAGCAAACTTCCAGTAAAATTTGAAGAAATGAACACAGATGAAGCCTTTTCGAGAGGTGCGCATGGAGATTTCCGTGATCGTTACGGGGACCGAGTAAAAGTCTACCAGGTCGGTGAAGGTGAAAATCGATTTAGCTATGAAATTTGTGGTGGTCCTCATGTTACAAATACAGCAGAGATTGCTCCAGGTGGAGAGAAATTCAAGATAGTCAAAGAAGAGTCGTCTTCTGCGGGTGTTCGTCGAGTAAAAGCTATTTTGGAGTAGATTTTCAAATAAGCTTAAGTAGTATATAATAACTAAAGTATGGTTTTTAAAAAACTGATTAGAAAAAACAAAAAATCTCCCGAATCTGACAATGCTATTGTCGGGCTTGATATCGGTACAGAATATATCAAAGCTTTGATAGCTAAGGTAGAAGGGGACAAATTAACTGTTGTCGGCGTTGGTCGAGCTCACCAGAAAACAACCGATATGCACGCAGGTGCGATCGCCGACATTTCAAGCGTTGTTCGTAACTGCGAACAAGCATTAAATCAAGCTGAAGAACAAGCAGGTTTTCAAGCCCGTAAAACCGTAATTGGTATTGCTGGCGAGTTAGTAAAGGGCGTTACTCATACTATACGTTATCGTCGACCTCAGCCAGATCGAGTTTTAGATGAAAACGAAATGAACTTTATCATTAACAAGGTCCAGGAAAGGGCTTTAGTTAAAGCTCAAAAGCAAATTAGTTTAGAAACTGGCAATGAAAATGTCGAGGTTAAATTAGTAAACTCAGCGCTAGTTAGTCTACACATTGATGGTTACAAAGTTTCTAATCCTATAGGTTTTCAAGGCAGAGATGTTGCGGTGCAAATTTATACTGCTTTTGCGCCAATGGTTCATATTGGAGCTCTAGAGAGCGTTGCCGAAGAATTAGATTTAGATTTAATCGCTGTTGCAGCTGAACCATTTGCAGTTTCACGTTCCGTCATCGGAACCGATTCGAGCAGTAACTTCACGGCAATTTTAGCCGACGTTGGCGGCGGCACGACTGACATAGCCGTTGTTAATGAAGGTGGAGTTGAGGGGACAAAGATGTTTAGCATAGGTGGTAGAAGTTTCACTAGAGCGATCGGACGAGAATTAGATGTTTCATTTGAAGATGCAGAAAACATAAAATTGAACATTGATAAGCCAAACCTTAAAAAAGAAGTTTCCGAAGATGCAAATCGAGCGATTGATAAAGCTTTGGATGTGTGGCTGTCTGGAATAGAACTGTGTTTAAGTGAATTTGAGACTTTGGACCAACTACCAACTCAGATCCTGCTGTGCGGTGGTGGTTCGAGCCTAAATAAGCTCGTATCTAGGCTTAGCGACCATGCTTGGCCAGAAAGTTTGCCTTTTGTGCGCAGGCCAGTTGTCAAACATATTTCTCCAGAGGAAGTTGTTGGTATTAAGGATACGACCGATAAAGTAGATGATCATACCTATATCACCGCCTTGGGCCTACTTAGAGTAGGTCAGGATACTCTGCAAAACGAAGATTCAGACGACTTTAATTTTAAAGATAAACTAAATAAGATATTGAGAATATAGATGAGCAAAGAAGTAATTTACATAGAAGTCAACGATGACATCACAAGCATTATAGACAACGTCAAGAAAAGTAACGACAAGATTGTTGCTTTAGTGCCTCCAAAGCAGATAGGCGTGCTCCACAGCGCGATAAATTTAAGGTTACTTTCGAAGTCAGCCAAAGAATTAAAGAAGTATCTAGTAATTATCACAACTAATTCTTCGTTGATTAAATTGAGTGCAGTGGCCGGTATCCCGGTAGCAAAAAGCTTGCAATCCAAACCCCAGTTAGGCGAGGTGCCTATTATGAGTTCTGATTCCGATGATCTAATAGATGGCCAGGAGCTGTCAGTTGGCGAATTGCAACAGACTGTTGAACCGATTGCGGTTTTAGAGCAAGCTAAAACTGTCGCTAAAGATTCGAAAGGAGCCAAAGCCTTCAAGATACCAAATATCAATGCTTTTCGAAAAAAGATATTTTTGTTTGGCGGAGGAGCGCTGGCTTTTCTAATATTTATTGTTTGGGCCATATTTTTTGCTCCGAAAGCTCAAATTGACTTATATGCCAAGACAAAAGCCGTAAATGTAGCTCAGGTTGCAACTTTAACCGAAAATTCGTCTCAAGACGATGTCGAAAAGAATATTTTGCACTCTCAAATTCAAAAGCTGACAAAGAAGAAGGTTGTTGAAGTTGCCGCTACTGGTGAAAAGAAAGTTGGCGTACCGTCTAGTGGCAAAATAACAATAACTAGAAGTTTAGGCGGAGATGTGGCAATTCCAGCTGGTTCTAAATTTACGAGTGGTGATTGCATTTTTGCTAACGCTGAATCGGCAACAGTCCCTGGACGAGGCGTTCCGGTCGGTCAAGCCGATCCAGTTAATGGTCAAATAACTATAGCTGTCTCATCGACCGTCGTAGGAGACCAGTGCGATCTAAAAGCGGGCCCATATCAACCATCTGTTTCCGGCGTATCGGCCTATGGTTCAGATATGACCGGGGGCTCTAGTAAGACTATCAAGGTTGCAACTGAGAATGATTTAGCCGACGCTAAAAACAAGCTAGCCGCTGCATCAGTTGATGATGCTATCAAAGAACTAAAGAACAAATTCGATCCATCAATAATAATTATCAACGAGAGTTTGATTAAAAAAGAAGGAGATATCAAGGCCAGTTCTGAAGTTAACGCTGAAGCTCCTGATGGTAAGTTGACTCTTGAGCAGCCAGTCGATTACCAGCTAACAGGCGTCGCGCGGAATAAACTCGTTGCTTACATTGAATACCTGGCTTTAAAATCCAATGCTGATCAGCTAAGCAAGAATCAAAAAGTTTATGAAACAGGTGACGATAAAGTTCAGTTTTCAAATTTTGTTAACGAAACCGGGACTCAATCAGTTAAAGTTATCGCTCAGTCTAAAGTCGGGCCAAATATCAGCATCGATGAAGTGAAAAAAGTTTCGAAGGGCAAGACCTATGGTGAAATTAAAAATTATTTTGATGCCCTCGAAGGCTTTGAAAAAGTTGAAGTAAAGTTCGCACCACTCTGGGTTAGAAAAGTACCAACTAACGAGGATAGAATTAGTGTCCAATTTAAACTCCAATAGCTATGAACTTTCTGCGTAAACCAAAAAATATTCTAGGTATTGACTATGGTGACAAAAACGTTGGTTTGGCGATTGCCGATTCACAAATTAGAATTGCCATGGCGCATGGTACAGTTAATAACGACGAAAAGCTAATTGACAGTATATTGGATGAAATTGCCCAAAATAGCATCGACGAAGTTGTAATTGGTTACCCAAGAAATCAGTCAGGTGAGCCAACTCAACAAACAGAAAAAGTATTGCATTTCGTAGAAAAATTAAAAAGTAGGTTTGATAAAATATCTTTTCAGGATGAATCATTGACTAGTGTTTTAGCTGAGGAAAGGCTAAGAAGCTACAATCGACCATACCTAAAAACAGACATAGATTCTATGTCGGCTGTAATTATATTAGAAGATTACATGGAGATTAACTATGCTCAGAAAGCGTAATAAAATTCTTATTTTTGTTTTATCTTTGGTTGTAATCATCGGGATTGCTTTTGCTAGTGGATTTTACTTTTATATAAATAGCCTAAAGCCTGTGTCAAACGGTGGTGATAAAGTTAATTTTGTAATTGAAGCAGGTGAAACTTCAGCTATAATTGCCAAAAACCTCAAACAAAAAGGGTTGATCAATAGCGATATCGCCTTTCGACTTTATACAAAATTGAATGGTTATGATGCGAAATTGCAGGTAGGAACTTATTTGCTTAGCTCCAGTTCATCGACCCAAGAGATTGTTGAGAATATTGTGACGGGCAAAACCAAGCAGATGTCGATTACTTTTTATCCTGGAGCTTCGCTTTATGTTCGGACCAGCGAGAATGACAGTACGAAAAATCATCAAGAAGTAATGGTAGCCAATGGTTACAGTGAGGAGCAGTTTAAACGGGCTTTTGAGGTTAATCAGAATCATCCTCTACTTAAGCTCGTAAAACCGAAGGACGCTAATCCAGAGGGATTGATTTTTGGGGAAACCTTTACCTTTAGTCTAGGAACTAGTAGCGCCGATATAGTCAAAGCGGTCTATGATTATTATCTAAAAGTTATCATCGAAAATAAGCTAGAGAGTCAATTTGCAAAACAAGGACTCTCTCTCTATGAAGGTATAATATTGTCTTCTATAGTTGAACGTGAAGCGCGAACTGAAGAAGATCGCAAAATGGTGGCGCAAGTATTCATAAATCGGATCGAAGAAGGGATGATTCTTGGATCAGATGTTACTTATCAGTACATAAGTCGCATGCTTGGCGTTCCAAATGATATGAATATAGATTCTCCTTATAATACACGTCGTTTTGGCGGCTTGCCTCCTACGCCAATCTGTAGCCCTAGTCTGAGCTCACTTTTAGCAGTTGCTAACCCTAAGGCTAACGATTATCTATTCTTTTTGGCCGGTGATGATCAAAAGACGTATTTTGCCAAAACTAATGCTGAACATGAAGCCAATATTGTCAATCATTGTCAAATCGGCTGTCAAGCTCAGTAATTTACGGTAATTTATTGACTAATTAGATAACTTTTGATATAATATTCCAGAGTATGCCTGCTTTAGTTAAGAGGTGGAGTGTCTTAATTTTTGCTAGTCGTACCTACCTTGAAATATAATAGCGCTAGAAGAAAATATTAGTTAAACTATAAGGTCGAATGGCGTGTTTCGCTACGCGGAACTAAGACGGGGTAGAGCTTTAATGGCAACATTAAAGATGGAGAAGGATTATAAAGTCTTTTATCATAAATTATTTTCGGGCGCAACGTAATCGCCGAGACGATCGCAAAAAGCGTAAGCTAATTGCAGATCAAATTGAAATTAAAAATCCAACAGTACTAGCCGAAAAAAAGAATCAAATTGGCTATTATGGTTTGATATTATTTGTCGTTTTTGGTTTCGTAGCGCAGAGTTACGTCTTTAACAATAACTTTGACCAATCTAATAAAGACGAAGAGTCACAAATTGCTTCAGCTGCCACTTATACGAGCGAAGAAGTTGTTTCAGGCTCAGTTGATAAAATTGCTGCAGTTAATCTAGCGGCAGGATTAGCCAATTCTGCTAATTTGCCAGTGGCCGTAAATGTAGCTAATCTATCTACCAGCGTTATTATCGAAGAGTCGACTAATGCTAAAGTTGAGCCCGTCATATCTAAGCCCGATATTATTAATCTAGACAGCTCAATTGTCCAGGGAACTAAAACTTACAAGGTTCAAGAAGGTGATACCATTGATAGTATCGCTGCTGCAAATGGAATTTCTACCCAAACCATCAGATGGGCAAATAATATGACCAGCGATACATTGACGGTTGGAAATAACTTAAAAATCCTACCAGTTGACGGAATAGTTTATACGATCAAACAAAACGATGAAATTGATAAGCTAGTTGAAAAATACAAAGCCAATAAACAACGTGTGCTGACGTTTAACAACTTAGAGCTTGATGGCATTAAAGTTGGTACTGAGATTATTATCCCTGGAGGGGAATTGCCAACTACTGAAAGGCCAGGTTATGTAGCTCCTGTTGTTCGTACGACGACTACAACCCCAAGCGTTGGTTATGTCCCGGCTAGCTATGCAGTTTATTCTGGCAACAGGTATGCGTATGGTTGGTGTACATGGTACGCTTATAATCGCTTTGCTGAAATGAATGGTCGAACTATAGGTAGCTTATGGGGAAATGCAAACACTTGGGACAATGCTGCCGTCGCTGCTGGTTTCTCAGTTAGTTATGGTTCTCCAACAGTTGGTGCAATTTTCCAGACAGACGCTGGTTGGGCCGGCCATGTCGGTGTTGTCGAAAGTATTAACTACGCTCCTGATGGTTCAATTATATCGATTGGCATATCAGACATGAACGGTAGCGCTGGATGGGGTAGAGTCGGCTATGAGACCTGGTCGCCAGCAAAATTCAGAAGCTACAAATTTATATTCTAATAATTAAGCAAAAAATCGCTCTAGCTATTGCAGGGCGATTTTTTATTTAGCGTTGAAGAATTTCGTCGATTATTGTTCAGTTACTAGTGTATAATGTAAGCAATGTTTATAGATTCAGTTAAAGTAAGTGTTAAGGCGGGCAAGGGCGGTAGCGGCGCAGTCAGCTTTAGGCAAGAAAAATATGTTGATCGAGGCGGGCCAAATGGTGGCGATGGCGGCAAGGGCGGTGATGTAGTTTTTGAGGCAAGTGATTCCGAGAATACATTGCTTAATTTGAAATACAAACCAGAGTTAATCGCTCAAGATGGTGGAGCTGGATCCAAGCAAGATCGACACGGTCGAAACGGTGAAGACCTCGTCATCAAGGTTCCTGTTGGCACCATTGTATACAGAGACGGCGAGATGGTCGCTGATTTAACCGCGATCGGTCAACGGGCTATTATTGCTCGCGGCGGCGACGGAGGTTTTGGAAATGCCCATTTTAAGTCATCAACTAGGCAGGCGCCAAAAATTGCTGAAAAGGGCGAGCCAGGTGAGGAATATCTAGCTAAAGTTGAGCTGAAGTTATTAGCGGACGTCGGCTTAATTGGCTTTCCAAATGCTGGAAAATCAACTTTTTTGAGTGTAGTATCAAATGCTCGACCTGAAATTGCGGATTATGAATTTACAACCCTTTCTCCTAATCTCGGCGTGGCTGAAATAGACGACAAAACTATCTTAATTGCGGACATTCCGGGTTTAATTGAAGGTGCCAGCGAGGGCAAGGGGCTCGGAATTGATTTTCTCCGGCATGTAGAGAGAACTTCGGTTTTACTTCACTTAATTGATGCCTATACTGATGATATTGCCAAGGCTTATCGAGTTATTCGTGCAGAGCTATCTAAGTATAGCGATGAATTAGCCGAGCGTCCGGAAATAGTTGCTCTAACCAAGATTGAAGGCATGGATCAAGAGCTAGTTGAAATGCAAGTTGAGTTACTTAAGTCGGTAGTGCCTGAGTCAACAAGGATAGTTGCTATCTCGTCAGTTGCTAAAAAAGGACTTTCTGAGTTGCTTAGGTTACTCGCTCGAGAAGTAAACGACGTTCGACAAGCTGAAAAAGACGCCGATGAACTTGACCAAGAAGTCGAAGCTGAGATTCCAGTAATTAGTCTAGGCAAGGAGGCGGAAGAGGCTTGGGAAGTAACCGCTGAAGGTGAAAATATTTTCAAAGTTACTGGCAAAAAAATTGAGAAATTTGCCCGTCGAACTGATTTTAGTAATTATCATGGTGTTGACCGTTTGCGCGATATTATGCGCAAGTTGGGCATTACGAGAGAATTGATCCGAAAAGGAGCCAAGGGCGACTCGCTACTTAGGATTGAAGGTGCTGACCAGGAATTCTATTTAGAGGAGCAAGAGTAGTGGCTAGAACTTTTGTCTTTTATGATTTAGAAACTAGCGGTCTCAACCCAGCAGAAGACAGAATTATGCAATTTGCGGCCATACGAACAGATTTGGAACTAGAACCAATAGGTGAGCCCTACAATTTTTTAATTAAATTATCTGATGATGTGTTGCCAAGTCCGAGTGCTATTAAAGTAACGGGAATTACTCCCCAAAAAACCGTCGAAGAAGGTTATACTGAAGCCGAAGCTACGAAGTTGATATTTGAAGATATATTCACTCCAGATACAATTGCGGTTGGATATAATAATGTCCGTTTTGATGACAATTTCATAAGATTTTTATTTTGGCGAAATTATCGAGATGCTTACGAATGGAGCTATAAGGATGGTCGGTCTCGTTGGGACCTGCTGGACGTAGTTCGTATGTTTAGAGCAATTCAACCCGCAGGTATTAATTGGCCACTAGACGAAAAGGGGAAAGCGACCAATCGGCTCGAACTTCTTAGCAAACTCAATGGTTTAAACCACGTAAGTGCGCATGATGCATTAAGCGATGTGGAGGCTCTAATTGGAGTTGCTAAACTACTAAAGTCTAAATCATTAAAATTATGGGAGTGGTTGCTCAAAAATCGGGATAAAAATGAAGTTAAAAATCTAGTTAATCTGAATGACAGGAGACCGTTTATCTATTCTAGCGGGCGTTTAGAGACTGAGTTTGAGAAAACAACTCTCGCCTATCCTATTTGTAGCAGTAAAAACAGCAATATAATTATTTATAATTTACGCTATGATCCTTCGATTTTTATTTCTTCTACTCCAGCCAAAATGGCAAAAATCATTTCGGCTAAAAAAGTTAATACTAGCGAAAAGTCAGAATCGGAGATATTAGCTAGCGACGGAGTGGAGGCTGAGGAAATTCGAAGAAAGGTTTATTTCAAGGAGCTCAAATATAATCAGTGCCCGGCCGTAGCTCCTCTCGAAATGCTGTCTTCAGACGATTATCTAAGATTGGGATTGAACAAGGATTTGATTGATGGATATATTGACACTCTAGAAAATCACCCAGAGATTAAGGAATCAATTCAAAAACTTTATGAATTAAAAAGCACCAAACGAGAAGAAGAGTTTAATAAGTTGCCAAAATTGCCAGAAGCTATGCTTTACGATGGTTTTATTCAGGATAATGATCGAACAAAAATGAGCGATTTAGCTAAATTAGGCGCTGAAGGACTAAAAGTTTTTCAGCCAAGTTTTAAGGACGATCGTCTAAATGGTTTATATTTGGGGTATAAAGCTCGATCGTTCCCTGGATCCTTAACCGAGTCAGAAGTTATTGAGTGGGAGAGTGTGAGATCGCAAAAACTAGCTAACAGAATCGATAATTATATAACTGAACTAACTCAGCTAAGTCAGTCTGTGGATGAGGGTGACAAGTTTTTGGCAGAAGAACTCAAACTTTGGCTAGAGTCTATTCAGCCTAGTGATTTTTAATTTCTTTTGGCAGAAATCCTTCGGGATGATTAAACCCAGCTTGCCAATCGTAGCCCTTACCATAACCTAAATCCTTCATGATTTTAGTTGGTGCATTTCTGATATGCATAGGTATTTGAGCGTTAGGAAATTTAGCGACCCATTCTTCGGCTGTATGCATTAAGTCATAGGCTTCACGAGATTTTTTGCTTTTGGCAAGAGCAATTGCGGTGTGAAACATTGGAATTTTGGCCTCGGGCAAGCCGATTTTTTCAATTGCCGAAAAGCAACTAGTCGCTAGGCCTAAGGCGCCATTTCCGGCTAAGCCAATATCTTCAGAAGCAAAAATTATCATTCTTCTTGCGATAAATTTAGGGTCCTCGCCTGCTGATAGCATTCGTGCTAGATAATAAATCGTCGCTTGGACATCACCTCCGCGCATCGATTTTATAAACGCTGAAGCAATATCATAGTGAGCATCGCCGGACTTATCATATCTAACTAGAGTGCTTGGATTTAAATTTTTTACTGAATCAAGGGTTATTTCTTTGTTTAAATCTAGTGCTAGTTCAAGCATACCGAGCGCCGATCTAGCATCTCCGCTTGAAACTTCAGCCATGAAATCAAGAGCTTGCTTATCGATTTTTTTGTTTATGTTTAATTTTTTGATTGTAGAGTTTAAGATTTTAAGGATTGCTGGTTTGGAAAGTGTTTTCAAGACAATTAATTTTGATCTGGAGAGCAGAGGAGCGATTACTTCAAAACTAGGGTTTTCTGTAGTTGCACCGATTAATGTAATTAAGCCTGATTCAACATGGGGTAAAAAAGCATCTTGTTGAGCTTTATTAAAACGATGAATTTCATCTACAAATAGAATTGTATTTCTATTTAAGTTTTGATTTTGACGAGCCTGTTCAACAACTCTCTGAACGTCTTTTTTCCCGCTAGTTACAGCTGAGAGCTCGATAAAATCAGCATCTAGTTTTTCGGATATGATTCTTGCCAGCGTTGTTTTGCCACTTCCGGGAGGACCCCATAGGATTAGGCTTGTAAGTTTTCCAGATTTGAGGATCTGATTTACAATCTTGCCACTGCCTACAATCTCGGACTGACCCATAAAGTCTTTAAGATCTTTGGGCCTCATTCTTTCGGCTAGCGGAGCATTCATGCCAATATTATAGCTTTAAAAAGTTATAAATTAAACAGACCCAGAGCGGGCCTGTTTAATAAGACATTAGATTATTTCGATTTTTTTAGTAAATCACGAATCTCTGTTAACATCGAAAGCTCAGTCACTGTCGCTGGTTTAGCTTCTTCTTTCTTTTTGAAATTGTTAAAAAACTTAACAAACAAGAAAATACAAAATGAAATGATTAAGAAATTAAAAACATTTTGCAAAAAATTACCGTAGGCCAGTACAACAGGCGTTTTTCCTGGTAGGGCTACGGTGAGCTTTAACGTAGCTAGATTATTTCCTCCGAGTATTATCCCGATCAGCGGCATGATTATATCTTCGACGATCGAGGTAACTATTTTGCCAAAAGCACCTCCGATAATTACACCAACTGCTAGGTCAAAAGCATTACCTTTTATTGCAAAACTCTTAAATTCATTTATAAATTTTTCCATAAAACTCCTTTTATATCATTATACATAATTAGATATTTGATTTGGTATAATGGTTAGTGAAAAAGGGGAGTATATGACTAAAAAAACGAGATTAAGAGAAAGAATTTTTTATGGGCTGATTGGTATAGTCATGCTTGTTAGTACCTTTGGTGCATATATTGCGATGGCTATGAGTACACAAGACCAGGCGGATCAGAACGCAGAGATGGCAGCTTTTCAACAGAAGTACAACAAATGGAAAGAGCATATGGATGGAGTGGCTGAGGAGCTGTCTATTCAGTACTATCCAGAGCTAAAAGAGTATGAGAGCTATCCAAAAGAATATAACGCCGAAAGCATTAAAGAATTAGGCAAAGTTGACTTGAAAATTGGTGACGGAGAAGAGGTTACGGCCGACACTAAGTATCGAGCTTATTACATTGGTTGGTTATCAAACGGCGAAGTCTTTGACGGTTCTTTCGAGGGTGATAGCCTGAAGAATCCAATAGAAAGCGGAAGTTTTATAGAAGGTTGGAACCAAGGAGTTCTTGGTATGAGAATTGGTGGTATTCGTGAATTATCAATCCCGTCTGAAATGGCCTACGGCGACCAAGGCCAGGGAACAATACCTGCAAATTCACCTTTGAAATTTATTATCAAACTGATTCCTCCGATGACGGCCGAAGAGTTAGCTGAAGTTCCATCGATTAATTAATATGAGTGAAAAAATTTGGGATGCTGCAATTATCGGGGGTGGACCAGCTGGGCTATCAGCTGGGCTGTACACTTCGAGAGAGGGATTGTCTACCTTGATCCTCGAGTCAAAGTTGGTTGGTGGAATGATGACTTCTACGGACAGAATCGATAATTATCCAGGTTTTAATGAAGTAAAAGGTTTAGAGCTGTCCGAGAAGATGGAAGAACAGGCCAAGGCTTATGGGGCGGTCATTGGCTTGGCGGAAGTGAATGAGCTCAGCCCAGACGCAGAAAATTATAAACTTACGCTCACCGATGGACGAGAGGTGAAGTCTAGGTCGGTATTGATAGCCGTTGGCAACGAATACTTGCCACTGAACGTTCCGGGAGAAAAAGAAATGTCGGGGCGTGGAGTGCATTTCTGTGCTACATGTGATGGAGCTTTCTATAGCGGCAAAGACATCGCTGTCATCGGTGGAGGCAATTCGGCTATCGAGGAATCAATTTTCCTGACGAGATTCGCTAAGCATATCGATTTGATAGTCAGGAGCACGATAAAGGCCTCACAAATTTTGCAAGATGAACTGGCTGGATATATTGAATCTGGACAAATTACAGTTCATCTCGGAGCTACTGTCTCAGAAATTATCCATGACGAGCATAAAGTAACTGGCGTCAAAATTAATACAAACGAAGAAAAAATTATTGATCTAAGTGGAGTTTTTGTTTTTATTGGCTTGGTGCCCAACGTTCAATTTTTGCAATCAGCACAAGTTAAGCTTGACGGCAAAGGTTTTTTGATTGCGGATGAGAATAATCAGACGAATCTTCCCGGTGTATTTGTGGCGGGTGATGTCCGGTCCGGAGCGATTCGACAGATAGCTACGGCTTGTGGTGATGGAGTTAAATCGGCTTTAGCCATTCGTGATTATTTAAATTCAAAAAACTAGGCGATTATTAATTAATCCTAGCTTTAGAGAGATGGCTTTTTAGTGTATAATTAGTCTAAATAAAAAGCCAAAAAATGAAACTTATATAAGGAGGTCTATGGCAGATTTTAATAAAATTTTAACTCCCGGAGATTATAAGAACGGGTTGATTAATGTTGTGATTGAGATTCCGGAAGGATCTAATCATAAAATCGAGTGGAACCGCGAACTTGGGTGTATGCAACTTGATCGTGTTGAGCCAGAGATATTTGCCAAACCGACTAATTATGGCTTTATCCCCCAAACCTTGGATGAAGATGGCGATGAGCTTGATGTTTTAGCAATTACCGACAAGCCGTTA
>CAZHYM010000009.1:0-1472 GCA_964536785.1 uncultured Candidatus Saccharibacteria bacterium
GGACAAATACTAGCCAGTCAACTCCAGTTCAGGTTGTCTTACCAAGTGGCGTAACTAGTTTCTCGCAAATTACAGCTGGCTCTAACCATACCTGCGCGATTGGTTCAGATTTCAAAGCCTATTGTTGGGGATATGATAACAATGGCCAGCTCGGTGATGGGGGGACTAACACTGATCAGCCGACTCCAATTCAGGTGGTCTTACCAAGTGGCGTAACTAGTTTCTCGCAAATTACAGCTGGCTATAACCATACCTGCGCGATTGGTTCAGATTTCAAAGCCTATTGTTGGGGATATGATAACAATGGCCAGCTGGGTGACGATGCAACTATAGCCAATAAAACCACCCCAGTTGCTGTCGACGATAGTCTATTGCTATCAGATAACATCACCTCCGTCCTATTTGGTGGCACAGCGGCTACGAGCTTCACAGTTGATTCTGCTACTCAGATTACAGCTGTGACTCCAGCTCATAGTGCTGGAGCAGTAAGTGTTGTATTGACTGATCTAGGTTCAAACAATATCACCTACAATTCATATACTTATAATCCAATCGTTACAGCTCCTACTAATCCAACTGGTCTAACAGCTACTCCAGCTATTGATGCGATTGCCTTGTCTTGGACAGCCCCATCTAATGATGGCGGTAGTCCAATAACCGACTACAAGATCGAATACTGTGAAAGTGATTCAGGTGGAACTTGTAGTGGATCTTGGAATGTCTACAGTGATGGAGTAAGTACAACTACTTCAGCAACTGTCAGTGGACTATACTCACCTAATCACTATACCTTCAAGGTTAGTGCTATTAACGCTGTAGGGACAAGTACTCCAAGCTCTACTTCTACTCAATTAACTTCATATATAACTATCTCTTCAACTGCCACTGTCAGTGTAGACATTACACCAACGTCTAGTGGAGCATTGTCGACTAATAGCGGAACGGTGACTGTTTCAACCAACCACCCAGCTGGCTATACCCTAGGCCTATCGGCTTCTAGTGCTAGTACCGCTCTAGCTGGTAGTAGCTCATCTATCCTAGCTTCCAGTGGGACACAGGCTAGCCCAACTCAGTTGGCTAACAACACCTGGGGATACAGGATAGACAACCTAGGTGGATTTGGCAGCGCAGTTTCATCAGTTCTAAATAGTGTGGCTAGCTCGACCTTAACCTTTGCTGGAGTACCAGCTCTAGCAAGCCCAAACACAGTTCGAACTAGGGCTTCAGCTATATCCAATGACAGCTTATCTGTTTGGTTTGGAGTCAAGACTGATCTAACTAAACCGAGTGATACGTATACTAACACCATTACCTATACGGCAGTGGCGAATTAAGGAGGAAATAGAATGTGATAGAAAATATATAATACGAACCTAAAACACACACTTCACACACACACTTCACACACAAAACAAACACTTGAAAAAATAAAAACAACTGTTATGCTTAAATACATAAAGCATACAAAATAA
>CAZHYM010000009.1:1572-12900 GCA_964536785.1 uncultured Candidatus Saccharibacteria bacterium
AAACAGCATAACAAAAGGATAATATGAAAAAACTCGCAAAGTATTCTTTGACAGGATTAGCGATAGGAGGACTTGTTCTCTTACCGGGCTTGCAAACCTATGCAGCAACGACCCAATCAGCAAATACCGTCATCAATGGTAATATTGGAAAAACAATAACCATCACAGCAACTCCTACGCTAAACATTAACCTAGATCCAACAGGCGCTAGCGTGACGTCAACTGATTCCACTACTGTAACTGTAAACACCAATAGCACTTCAGGTTACAATCTAACTCTAAGCACTAGCTCAGCTGTCACGACTCTAGCAAAAGGCTCAGATGTACTTAACGCAACAGGCGGAACTTATGCAAGTCCAACGGTTTTAGCTTTAAACTCCTGGGGATATCGAATTGATGGCTCAGGCGGCTTTGCAGCTGGGCCAACAACCGTCCTAAACAGCGCAGCCTCCAGTACTCTAACTTTTGCTGGAGTTCCTGCGCTAGGGTCAGCTCAACAAATTAAAAGCACGAGCTCTACCGCTTCTAATGACGTTACTACTGTTTGGTATGGTATCAGAGCAGACTCTTCAAAGCCTAGTGGAACATATACCAATACTGTAGTCTATACCGCAACAGTAAAATAGAAGGATTTGAAACACACACAAAAACAAACATTTGAAAAAATAAAAATAACTGTTATGCTTAAATACATAAAGCATACAAAATAAAAACAGCATAACAAAAGGATAATATGAAAAAACTCGCAAAGTATTCTTTGACAGGCTTAGCGCTAGGAGGACTTATTCTCTTACCGGGCTTGCAAACCTATGCAGCAACGACCCAATCAGCAAATACGATAATCAATGGTCTGATTGGATCTACAATAACTGTCAGCTCAACTGGTACGGTAAGTATGAACCTATCGCCAGGAGGTTCTAGCGTTACATCAATCGGCAAAGACACCGTAACCGTCAATTCCAACGACGTCGACGGATATAACTTATTATTAAATGTTAACAGCGCTACTGACGACAAACTAAACAACGCATCTGCCGGTTCGTCTATCATTGCAACTTCCGGCACTTACGGATCTCCAGCTGTCCTAGCGTCAAATAGCTGGGGTTATCGGGTTGATGGCTTAGGCACATTTGGTGCAGGCCCAACCGCAGTCGTAGACAGCGTTGCTTCCAGTGCCCTCTCATTCGCAAAAGTTCCGCTATCTGGGTCGCCTCAAAACATAAGAAGCACTACAACCACAGCAACCAATCAGACAACAGATGTCTACTATGGAATCCAAGTTGACGCTTCAAAGCCAAGCGGAACATATACCAATACTGTAGTCTATACTGCAACTGTAAAATAACCATTAATTAGAATAAGGCAAATATGCAAAAAATTCACCGTCATTTCAAAACTTTACTAGTAGGCTCTATCAGTGCCCTCGCGCTGATGACCATGATAAACCAACCTGTACTAGCACAAGATTCACCCGAATCTCTGCCTGCAACCCAGATTACTTTATCGCCTGCCAGTGATAGGCTAGAGCTTAGAGCTGGCCAAAAATTTGACGGTGAATTTAGCATCATCAATAGCGGATCAGAACCATTCACCTTTAAAGTCCACTCTGCTCCTTACCTGATGAGCCCAACCGACCCAACTTACGCGAACGCATCATATTCCACCGACACTAGCAGTACCCAAATTAGTCGTTGGATTACTTTTCCACAGACGACTTATAATATTGAGCCAGGCGAAAGGATAAATGTCCCCTACCGTGTTTCCGTCCCCGACAGCATTCCAGATGGTGGTCAATATGCCGTAATCTTTGCCGAAACCCAACCATCTAAAGCCGGAATGATCCAAAGCAAAAAACGAGTTGGTATGATTATTTACGCCCGAACAGATGGTAAGCGCATAAACAAAGGCTCGTTCAGCAACACCGGCATACCACTCATCAACTTAAATCATCGGCTTTATTTAAGTCCGATCGCTAAAAACGAAGGCAATACCGACTTTGAGGCTACCGTCGAACTAGAAGCCCTAAATATATTTGGTGGTAAATCCCATGAAGCCGAAAAAACCAGTACCGTCCTACCAGGAACCTCTCGAACTATATCTGTTGAGATTCCCAATGCTCCACTTATCGGTCTCATGAAAGTCTACCTAACTACTTCATTACTCGATCAAAAAGAAACTAAATCACAATGGGTGTTCTTTATCTCTCCAGTAGCGCTCACCGTCATGTCTTTAATAGTAGTTGGCTTATTAATGAATGCAATTTATGGCAAGAAAAATAAGAAAAAGCGAAATCTTTACAGGCGCTAGCCTAACTCTAGCGCTAATCATCAGCCTGGTTTTAAATCAAACTAGCGTGAATGCTGATACCGAGTTTAACATCTTAATTTGTAATGGTGGTGAGACAACCAGTAGCTTCAACATCGACTCACCTGTCAACAATGCTAGCTTCGATGTAACTCCGACCGACATCACGATAAGTAGTGATTGGGGCTATGAATTAACAATCGAACGAGACTCCACCTTAATCGGTCAGCAAGATTTAATTTACGGCGAAGGTCAAACTTCGACTATCCCGATTGAGCTCGTAGATGGACAAAACAACTTGACTGTTTCTTTACGCGGTGGTTGTCCAGAAGACATCCAAACCAAAAACTTAACATTGAACTATTCGGATAAGCTTGTCACTATCACACACCTTGTCACTAACCAACCATCGCCGAGGCTCAGCGGGTTAGTAAAAATATCAAACGCAATTATTAAAATATCAATCGATGGTAACTCCTATAACGCAATTAATAACGGCGACGGAACCTGGTATCTGCCAGAAGGCATAATTAGTCCTGATTTGTTAGACAATGAATACGATGTTTTGCTTGTTCTCGAAGATAACTTAGGCAATCAACTTTACAGCAATCTAGCTCAAAATTCTGTCATTATCGATTCCGTTGCCCCTACTGGGACAATTACCAGCCCTGCTTCCAGCACATCTAGGTCCCCAGAGATAAAAGGAACAATTAACGACATCGCGTCAATGGCTACGATTAACGTCAATGGCAAAAGTTACTCCGCTATCATCAACCCAGACGGAACATGGGTGCTCCCCTCCGGCACAATTTCAGAATTAGCTAGCGGCATATACGATCTTGAAGTTATTTTTCGCGATTTAGCTGGAAATTTCAGCACCAAAAATCAAACTCTAACTATCTCAGCAACTGGCGAAATTGGTTTCATTATTCCGCCCAATACAGGCTATTTGAGAGTCTTTAGATTAAATATCCCTAGTTGGTTTATTTACATCTCTATCTTAGCTTTAGGCTTTAGACAATTAAACAAACAATCCAGCAAGATTCAGTCCAAAAAACAATAAATCTAACTAAGCTTAATTCGAAGTTTTTCAATCATATCAGCTGTCATCCTAACCATATCATAATCAGGGCTCCAGCCCCACTCTTTACGCGCAGATGAATCATCCAGAGAATTTGGCCAAGAATCAGCAATCGCTTGACGGACTGGGTCAACTTCATAACCAAATTCAAAATCCGGGAGATGCTTTCTTATTTCTTCAGCCAACATCTCAGGGTCAAAGCTCATTGCAGTTATATTAAAAGCGTTGCGATGAATTAATTTATCTGAATCTGCTTCAAGTAACTGATGTATCGCCTTGAGAGCATCGGGCATATACATCATGTCCATCATCGTACCAGCTTGAATAAACGACTTATAAGATTTGTTCTTTATCGCTTCGTAGAATATATGCACAGCGTAATCAGTAGTACCACCACCAGGCAAAGCATCGTAAGATATTAAGCCAGGGAATCGGACACCTCGCGTATCAACTCCATACTTCTGATAATAATAGTCGCATAGCAGCTCACCGGCCACCTTAGTCACCCCATACATCGTTGTTGGACGCTGGATTGTGTCTTGTGGTGTTTTGTCCTTAGGGGTGCTTGGGCCAAAAGCTGCAATTGAGCTAGGGACAAAAACCGCAAGTTGCTTTTCGCGAGCTACTTCTAAGACATTATAAAGTCCATTCATATTAATATCGTAAGCCATCTGAGGATTTGCCTCCCCTACGGCTGACAAAATAGCCGCAAGATGAATAATTGTGTTAATCTGATGCTTATCAACAACTTCTTCAAGGCGTCCTCTGTCTAAAACATCCAGCAGTTCAAATTCACCTTTATCGGTCACTCCAGTAATATCTTTGAGGCTACGATTACTACAAATAACATTTTCAACACCATAAATATCGCGTAGATATTTCGTTAACTCTGTTCCGATCTGCCCAAGGGCACCTGTAATTAAAATTCTTTTCATTATAAATTATTCTCCCAAAAATTAAGCTTGTCTACTTATTATATATGACTATATCTATTTAACCTCAAATATGTTATGCTAGTATCGTTCATATGCATATGCGAAAAGAGAAAGAGTAATCTTTATTATTGTCAGCAGTTCAGATGAGCACAAAATAATAATAAGGAGTACAAACAAAATGGCTAAACAAAGCCTTTTCGTAGGCAGTCTTGCTTACGCAACTAAAGACGAGAGCCTTAAGGCTTTCTTTGAAACTATCGGCGAAGTCGAAAGCGCTCGAGTAATTTCAGACAAATTCAGCGGACGAAGCAAAGGTTTCGGTTTCGTAGAATTCGTAGACGAAGCTAATAACCAAAAAGCTGTCGATGAGTTAAACGGCAAAGAGCTTGACGGACGACCAATCGTCGTTAACATCTCAGAACCACGAGAAGATCGCCCAAAGCGTGATTTCGGTGGAGACCGAGGTGGATTCCGAGGCGGCAACCAAGGTGGTGGCTTCCGAGGCGGAGACCGTGGTGGCGACAGAGGCGGGTTCAAATCTTTTCGCTCAAACAACAGATAGTCGAAACTAAAACTAAAATAACCTCTCTAAACAAGAGGTTATTTTGATTCGCCCTTTATGAATTATAGTTTTTATGGTTAAATTATTAGATAATATGCAGAATTTAAAACATAACAGGAAATTTCTGCCCCTAGCCATATTAATAATTGCCACTTTTCTATTTATAATATTTTTTTATCTAATCAAACAAAATGATAATATTTCTAAACCAACAGAGATTGAAAACCCTACCAACAATCCAGAATCTGAGCAAATTATAACTCTACTACCCGATAGCATTGAGCCAGAACAAAAACCTAGCTCTAACTCAAGCCCAGCCAGGACTACTTATACGCCTGGCCGCGCAGAAGCGATTAAGCAAGTTTCACCAAAACAGGCAGAGATTGAAGCCAGTATCGCTCGACCGATAAAGTATCGGACTTTAGCTACACCCAATGATCCAAAATACCCAAGTCAATGGTCTCTTAGTAGCATTAACTCTCCAACGACCTGGACCCAAACCACAGGAGACGAAGTGGTGATTGCCGTAATTGACACCGGCTTTGCACTCAGCCACGAAGATTTAATTAGTAGCTGGTATCTTAACCCGGGCGAAAACGGTATGTCTGAGCCAACCGATTTAGCTTGTTGGACCGGGCTATCTGCCGACAGGAGCAAAGACTCCTGTGACAACGATGCCAATGGATACATCGATGACTGGCTAGGTTGGAATTTTAGCGGATCTTATCAGCCAGAAACTGAGCCCTGCAATGCAACTGGTGCATTTATTCCAAATAACAATCCTATGGCAGCTAATTCCGGAACCGACTTACTCTATCAGGAGCAAAAAAACTGTTTTGGCGTTGATTACGGCGATCCCTTTAGCGCTATGTCACACGGGACTTCAGTGGCTGGGCTAGCTGGAGCCACAACCAATAATTCAATCGGCATATCGACAACTAATTGGCATGCCAAAATCATGCCTTTGCAAGCCATGCTTGATAACGGCGAAGGTTGGAGCCCAGATATCATCTCGGCAATTTACTACGCAACAGACAACGGGGCAGATATAATTAATTTAAGCATTGGAGCGGCGGATTATGACATCGATACCAAAGCAGCCATCGATTATGCCGTAGCCCATAACGTAATTGTGGTGGCTGCCGCAGGCAACTGTGGGGCCATAAGCTCAGCTTGCCCGGCCAATCGAATCGGCAAGATAGATTATCCAGGTGCCTACAGTAATGTAATTGCCGTTGGAGCCGTAGATTCATCAAACAACCGAACTTCATTTAGCAGCTTTGGGCCAGAAATTGACCTCGTTGCTCCCGGATCTGGCTCAATTATCTCCACTACAGTAAGTCGACCCACTGGGGCTGACGGACAACCTTCAGTCGATAAGTCTACTTTTAATTACACCAGTTCCTACTCAAGTTATCTGTATGGGACATCTTTTGCCTCTCCAATTGCTGCGAATGCAATCTCAATAATTAAATCCGTCCACCCCGACTATGATGTCGCTGAAGTTATAGCCTTAGCAAATGGGACATCTAAAAAAGTCGCTCCCATGAATAGCAACTTCTTTACCGCGGCATATGGTCACGGCGTCCTAGATGTTGATGAACTAACTGTCGTCGCAAAATCTCTTACAACATCTGGCGAAACAAATCCGTCGCTCATACAGGTAGGTGGGGAAGCTGCCGAACATCGTTTTACAGCCAACAGCAACCTATCTAGTTCATGTAAAACAACCCCAAATTCATACTGCTCAGTTCAAATTAAAGGTTCAGAAGGCGTAGAAAGATTCCTACCCTACACAGTCACGTCTTCGACAGGATTTACAAGCTGGAATTGGTCGGCCCAATCGCTTCTAGGTGATAATTTCTACGAGATGAAGGCCATCCAAGGAAGTCGATTAAGCAATAGCCCATACACAATTAGTAACAAATAATTCTAATTAATTGGCAAAGTAAATCCAAACGTACTGCCTTTATCCTCGACTGATTTAAAGATAACATCACCACCGTGAGCTACTATAACTTTTCTGGCTAGAAACAAACCGACACCGGTTCCATCTGGTCGTTTTTTCCGAGCATTTGAAGCCCTAAAGAATTTGGTAAATAATTCAGCCTGGTCAATCTCCGGGACACCGATGCCAGTGTCTATGACTCTAAACACAACTTGCCCATCTACCTTCCCTAATTCAATCATTACCGTCATGCCTTCCTTTGAATAATAAATCGCATTATCAATCATATTGATCATAACTTGCCTCAATTTATCAGCATCGATATTAAGCATTGGCAAATTATCTGTAATCTTTGTTTTTAGCTTTATCTCTCTTTGCTTAGCTACTACTGAAAGAAGTCGAATTTCCTCCTTGAGTATTTTCGGTAAATTACTTTCCCTTTTCTCGATCACGAATTTACCAGTCTGCAGCCTGGAAACATTTAGAAAATCGTTAATCAGTTGCACCATCCTCTCGCTCGACATAAAAGCTTCAGATAGCACGGTTTTCTGCTTTGGTTTTACCTCGCCCAAATCGCCATCTAGAACCATATCGAGGTAGCCCTTGATACTTGTAAGCGGAGTGCGTAATTGATGAGACGCAATTGACATAAATTCATCTTTGGCTTCATCAAGCTTTTTTAGCTGACGGTTCTTGACTAGCAATTCTTTGGTCGCTTGATTCACTTTACGCTGAAGATTCTCGTTTAAATCTCGCACCTCTTCAACTGACAATGAATTTTGAACTGCGATAGTAAGCTCATTAGAAATCGAGTCAAGAGTCTTCAAATCTCTGATTGAATAACCTCGACTCTTATGTTCCCCTACTAACAAAAATCCAATTGTTTCACTCTGAAGTTTAAGTGGTAATATAATTTTTACTTTGTACTTATTGATCATTCTTCCTAGTTGAATATTTTTTATCTGGCCAGTCATAATAACTTCTGTAGAAGAGCTGTATTGATTTCGTTTACTAAATTCAATCAATGTTACGAAATCGCGATCGGTGAATTTTGACTGAACGGGGCTGTATTTTCCATAAATTCCCCTATCTTTAACATAGAAAAAAACTTGCTCGGCTTTTAGATTTTCCGCAATATGCAAGCTTACTTTGTTTAATAACAATTTCAGATCGGTATCATATGATAAAATCTTACCGAATTGTCGGACAAATTTATCTTGCTCATACTCGCCGCGGTAAAAAATATTATTGGTCAATTTATCAAAAAAGTTTTTTATTGGTTGAAAAATCAAGGCCAACACTAGAGCTAACGCTACATTTATCGGACTTGAGCTAACTCCTGTTGTGACATTTTCTTTGAAAAACAATAATGACAAGCTATACGCCGAAACAACATAAAATATTGCCATAACAGCTACCGTCAGCAGATATCCAGCGGTTCTTACAGCTGCTAACTTTATATCAAACAGCCCGTATTTAATGATGCTAAAAAAAATTATTACGCACATTAGTAACATGCTATAAGTAATTAAAAATTGTGCTGTGGCTGATTCACCAAAAAACACGGAGCCAATTATGGAGAAAACTATCCCTTGAGATATACCGAACACTAGCGATAAATTTTTGCTGCGCGTTTTTAAATCCTTTGATTTTAATGTAGATGCCAAAAGCCTGGCTACTGGAAAAATAAATATTAGCAGAACGTATAGAATAATCACATAATAAAGGTAAGATGCTTCCTTTATGACGACGCCACTAATATCACCCCAAGCGTCAACAATTACTCGATCAGTGAGACTCAGGAAGCTGAATAAACCACCCAATGCACCATGAATCAACCAGAAACGGTTTTTGACATGGTCTCCATAATATTTATAGACAAAAGCACTTCCAAATATAGCCACCCAAACTGAAATAGCTATCGTAAGTCTTATGAGTAGCAGCGCTCCACTTGTTTTGCCCATAATTTGAGCCGAATACTGAAGCAGTAGCCATAAAGATATAAGAATCGAAGTAATTCCAAAGAATAGGTTTTCTCGTTTCTTATCACTTGCAGAAAATGTCATTATAGCTATCACAACAAGACCGATAATCGATGGCATATATATTGCTGTTTCAAGAATGTATTGAGAATTTGTCATAGTGCTTATGATATAATTATACTAGGATTTCAAGATTACAAACACACAAAATGACAAACCCACTTAAAACCGTACCAGATTTTCCAAATTGGCGTAAATTTGTTCCCGAAGACCAAGGATGGTATGAGGTTTTTTATATAACTAATCTTATGCCCTATGCCGAACCTAGCCCAATCAACATTAGAACTTGGGTTATGGCTAACAATGATTTGCAGATTGCTAAGATCGATAAATTATTGGTAATGCAATTTCGGAACATATTAGACGAGAACAAGCCTACGTTTTTTCTTTTAGGCCAAGAAATAAACGCTTACGCGCTTAAAAAGACGTTTGCATACCAATCTCTATATAATTTACCCGCTAAAGTAAGCTACATTCCACTAACACTTCTAAGCTCCATAGACCCTTCAGAATTTAACATAGACAAGCAGAGGGATGACGCTGAATACTTATTCAGTTGCCGTGATCATCTAGAACTAGAAGGACCCGCCTTCTATAAGCTTAGGCAGCAAGTATCCTGTTTTAAAAGAATACATTCTCAGGACAAACTAGAAATCAATCATATAAATTCCCTCAAAGAATACAGGAAAAATATTGATTTCATATTAAAAAACTGGAAATTGGCAACAAACAATTCACCAATAAATTATGAAGGAAAAATTCTAAAGAAAATTGCCGCAATAGGTGACTATTCTAAAATTAAAATGTTAACCTTATCTATCAATAATCAGCTCGCTTCTGCGGTCATTTATAGCACTTATGATAAAATTGCCATCATACAGCACATAAAAGTTGACTATAGCTTCGACCGATTATTTGGTTACACATCACACATCTTAGCCCAGGAATTGCATAATCAGGGAGTGCAATTTATGAATTATGAACAAGACTTGGGGCTAGAGGGGCTTAGACAGTACAAAAATAGACTAAGGCCTGTTAAATTACTTGAAAAAGCTAGTGTTACTCCAGCCCATCCTTTGAATTAATTCTTATAGCCTTATACTTTACTTCATTTAATTTTATAATCTCATTATTAACTATAAAGGCCTTTTTAGAGGATGCAATATTTCTTTTAATTATTGGCGGAATATATCTCTCAGACCTATTCGTATTCTCGAACAAAACTCTGGCCTTTATTCCCACCTCAGCGGCTACATCGACAAAAAGCCGCAACACATCTCCCGATCCGCCAATCTTAGACGAAACTATGCCTGGGAAAAAGAGCGTTAGTTCAGATGGCGTATTGTTAATCGATAGCTTGTCAACGTATTCCTTGTTTAACCAAAAAATTTTATCTATATCGGTAGTTAAATCTGTAAAACAGACAATCTTACCGTCTTGATATTTTATGGACGCTAAAGTATTGTTGCTGGTAATTAGTTCAATAAATTCGGGCTCAGAATCTTCCATTGAAATGGGATGTTCTTCTCCAAGGAACTGAAATCTGTCCCTGTATAGTTGCCACATTTCTTTTAATTGGTCCGCACTCAGTTTATTGCCTGAAACTAACAAAGTGCAATTATCACGATCGACCATATCCGGCTTAATATTATCATCAAAAAAAGTCGCGATATCGCTAAGTTCGCATTTTTGATTTGGTATGTAATTTTTGTTGTCAACATCAAGGAGAAAAAGTGATATGGATACATCTTCTCGGCCTTTGCAATATTGGCTACTATCAACCAGTGGGATTTTTTCAATTTGGCAACCACTCTTTTTAGCTTCTAACAACAAATTTTTCTCTTCTCTATCCTCATAATCGGCAAAAAACAAAACCCCGCCTTTATCAAGAATTCTAGAGGTGGCTTTTTGCCTAACTGAATCTGAGAGATTAGCAATAGGTAAAGTCATAAAACTTGATTCTTCATACGATGACTTGGCTAAACTAACGGCTCTATCGGCGTCATATCCTTGGCTAGCTCCCAATCTTATGTTGGCCGTCAAAGGAACATCAACGCCTCCTGCATCGATAAAGACAGTCTCGTCATCAGCTATAATTTCTAAATAATTGTCTGGACAAAGAATCCCCGACTTACGGTAAATATCATCATTAGCTACTGCGCACAATCGCTCGTAATCATCATAAGCCATTACTTTGGCTTCAACTCTTTCAGGACTTGATAAACTTTCGAATGAATTCATACAACAAGTATACCACCACTCATCCTCTCAATATGCTATAATTTGCTTATGATCAAAATCGCAATTATCGAAGACGATCCTACAATCAGCCAGATGTACCGGATGAAATTTGAAATGGAAGGCTACAATGTCCGCCTAGCTTCCAATGGTAAAATCGGAGTTGAACTTGTCCAGAATTTTAAACCTGATATTATTTTACTTGATATTCAAATGCC
>CAZHYM010000009.1:13000-17515 GCA_964536785.1 uncultured Candidatus Saccharibacteria bacterium
TTTTTTTGAAGGCGAAGTTCCGAAACACATTCACTTAATTGTTGATGGAGCCGTGGGCGCATACACTATAACTAAGAACGGTACAAAAAACATAGCCAATATTTTTGGTAAAAATAGCGTTATACCAATAACATGGGCTAACGATCAAACCGATTATGCAATTTTCAATTACACAGCACTGAGTGATGTACATGTTTTAAAAATTACCAAAGATGACTTCTGGAGAATAATAAATTCCTCAACTGCCAGCAAAGATATCTACCTAAATTTCCTAGCTAAATCTCAAACCTCGCTAATGCTTAGAATTGAAGGCCTATCGCAAGACACCGCCATTGACAAGATAGCCCAACTTTTCTATTTTCTCATTTATCGTTACAGTGTTGAAAAAGAAAAAGATATTTTTGAGATTGATTTAAAAATCACCCAGGAAACTATTGCTGGACTTACCAATCAAACAAGAGAGAGCGCTGCAAATAATTTAAGATTTTGAAGCAAAAAGGGGCGATAAATTTTAAAAACTCAGTCTATACTGTCAATCGAAAAAAACTCGATGAATTCATCGACGAATATCGCTTTGAAGTTTATGAATTGCTTTGATTAATATAAGCGTCAATCATATAACTTAGACCTGGAGATGAAGTATGCCGTCCTATGAAATACTTATAAACCCCTAGCTCGTGCAATTGATTGATTTCACTTGGAGAAAAACCATCACCTACGATAACAAGTTTTATTGCTTTATCATTGTTGGTAACTAAGTACTCAAGCTCCGACTTATTCGTTAAAATTTCGCCTGTTTTTAATCCAGTAATAACCATAGCCGAACGAAGTTTAGACCGCTTTATGTATTCCACGGCTAGCCTTAGATCATCGAAAGACAGCAAGTTTCTTTTCTTGTCTCTTAGATAATTTTCGAGTCTCTTTATATTTTCATAAGAGCCTACTAGGATTAAATTAGATTCAGCTGCCATCATACTAATATAATATTTATTTGGCAGACATAATTCTGTAATTTTTATTACACATCGAAGAACTCGCCTTTTACGGCGAGTTCTTATTTACCTTCGTACAAATTCAGACAGGCGAATTATGGACGTCGACTGACAGCTTTGTATAGCCCAATGACTAGCATTGCGCCCAGAGTAGCGGTTAGTATGCTTCCAAAATCGAATTCATTTGGATCGATATTGGCGCCGAATAGATTCCTCATCAAGAATCCACCGACTAGCGCACCTACAACGCCAGCTATTATATTCGCAACCGGACCCATTTCTAGATCTGTTTTCATAATTTTTGAAGCTATCCAGCCGGCTAAAGCACCGACGATTACCCATGCGACTAAATCTATTAATGTCATTTTGTTCTCCTTATTGTTATGTATTTTATTAGTTAATTTCTACTACTCGGTTCCACTTGGCGCCACTTCGTTAGATCCGCTAGGAGCAGGTGTGGGAGTAGGCGTTGGAACTTCTAGATTGATATTTGTTGAGTCACTTGGTGTGGTGTCTGTTTGTCCACCAAAATATTGGTAAGCAAAATACCCGATTAGCGCTAACGCGATTAAAGTGACTACTGCGACAACAGCACCTGAGCCGTTATCTCTTTCTATTACAACTGGTTGATCTGTCATACAAATCTCCTTTATTAATCAGTGTCTCGATTATATATCCGGAGATTCTATAAAGATGTAAGATTTTTTACAAATCCTTAAAATAATCACGCAAACTTAAGTCAGTCTTAGATTTATCTATTAACTGAGCTGGGCTTCCCTGTTCGCTAATCAAGCCATTTTCGATAAACCATATTTGATCAGCAACATTTATAGCGAATTCGATATTATGCGTTACGATAAATTGGGTAATTTGCGTGCTTTTAAGCCGGTTAACGACTTTTTCTAACTCGATAACATTGGCTGGATCTAACGCGCTAGTTGGCTCATCGTAAAGTAAAATCTTTGGTTTCATCATAAGCTCTCTTGCGATAGCAACTCTTTGCTGTTGCCCACCGGATAAGTGATTAGGATAAGCCTTGGCTTTATCTTGCAACCCGACTTCTTCTAGAATTTTTTGGGCTTCTTCTTTAGCCTTTGCATCTGTCATCTTATTAATTATTACTGGCGCTATGGTTAGGTTTCTCTCAACAGTCAAATGCGGAAACAAATTAAAACCCTGAAACACCATGCCAGAAACCGTCTCAGACCCAGGAACGTCGTTGATAGATACGCCATCGATTGTTATATTACCCTCAGTTGGAATTTCGGTCCGATTTAGACAACGAAGGATAGTTGTTTTGCCGGAGCCGCTCGCCCCAATAATTACGACTACCGAACCAGTTTGAATTTCTTGATTAATACCTTTTAGTACGTGATTTTCCCCGTAACTCTTGTGTAAATTATTGATTTTAATTACTGACACGTAGCCTCCTCTCAATTCTGTCTGAAGCTCGAGTGAGAATAGTCGTTAGAAGTAAGTAAATTAAAGCAGCGGCTGCCAAAGATTCAAATGCGGTCGCTGTTTGAAACCTGATATTGTCAGCCCCTCGCATCAAATCAGCCAGGCCTATCCAACCGACAACTGAAGTCTCTTTTACTAGCGCTATAAACTCATTAACTAAGCTAGGCAAGGAATTTTTTAAAACTTGTGGCATGGTAATATACCAAATTGTTTGGCGATAATTAAATCCCAGTGACTCAGCCGCCTCCCACTGTCCTTTTGGCAAAGCTTCAAACCCAGATCTTAAAATCTCAGCTATGTAGGCCGCGCTGTTCAGTCCAAATGCCACTGAAGCGATAATTATTTTAGGGAAACCAGGTTGGGAAAAAATTACATAATAAAATATCAATAACTGCACAAGGACTGGCGTTCCTCTGATTATCGTAGTATAGATTTTCGCTAACATTGCTAGTGGATTAAATTCGCTCAACCGATTTGGTTTTTTACTCAAAAATTTAAATGGCTTAAATCTCGATATCCGCATCACCACGATTAGTAAGCCGAGAATTACTCCAAAAATTACCGAAACTGCCGAAACCAATAAAGTAATCCCCAAGCCCTTCACTAGGAACATATACCGATCTTCACCTAAGAATATGTCCTTTGTTGACATCTTCTCAGTGGAAACTTCATCTCCGACTTTACTAACTTGGAAATACTTATCCATCATTGAGTCGTAAGTTCCATCTTCTTTAATTCGCGCAATAGTCCTATTGGCGCTTTGCAGAAGCTCTACATCTTCCTTATTAAAAGCGAGTGCGTAATTTTCAGCAGATAGTTGCTCGGTGAGCATTTTGAGCTCCGGTTTATTTTTTAGATATTTTTCAGCTGGAGCGTTATCTAATACAACCGCATCGATTCGACCAGTTGAAAGTTCTTGCAGAACGGCCGGGACGGCCGGGAATTGAATTTTTTCGGCGTCTTCTATCTCTCCCACCATCTCATCACCCGTCGTGCCGAGTTGAACACCGATCTTCTTGCCCTTTAGGTCTGCTTTGGTTTTAATTTCCAAATTATCTCGTTTAACAATAATCATTTGAGACGCTTCATAATACGGATCAGAAAAATTAACACTCTTTGCTCGTTCCTCGGTTGCTGTCATCCCCGCCGCTACAACATCAATTCGACCAGCCTGCAAGGCTGCCAATAGCCCATCAAAAGCGACTTGCTCAATGACTAACTCTCTATCTAAATCATCGGCTACTTCTTGAACTAGATCAACATCAAATCCCACTGTTTCGCCGTTTTTAATATATTCAAAAGGTTCAAAACCTACGTCTGTTCCTACGATTAGCTTTTCTCGATCCGATTTAGGGACTAAATACTTTGACGCGCCAAAGCCTAGGCCAATGACTACCAGAAAAGCCGTAACTAATAAGATAATTTTATGAATTTTTTTCATACTAAACTTGTGTCTTTAGCATACCACTTATGTTTAGATAAGTAAAAGAGGCCCTCGCAATTGAGCCTCTTTTAGCAATTTTCTCTATAAGTTACGACTTATTTGAGTTAATCGTAATCTTTTTTGGTTCTGGGAGAGGTATCAAAGGCACTTTCACCTTAAGCACGCCGTCGTTTAAATCGGCTTCAATTTTATCCGCTTCAGCCCGCTTTGGCAGGGCAATCCTACGGTAAAAACTGCTTGAACTTTCACGGACAACGTATTGCTTGCCTTTGTCCTCTTCCTTCTCGTGTCGTTCAGCGCTGATAATTAAAGCTCCGTTATCGACTTCGATATTGATGTCTTTTTGCTCAAAATTAGGCAAATGCGCCTCAACCATCAACTGATTGTCTTTGGTATAAACATCGGTTGTCGGGATGTTCATACCTTTGATTGGCGATAACCAATCATCGCCAAAAAACTGTTTCTGCAGAGCCGATAGCTCCGAAAATGGATCCCACTTCACAAGATTACTCATATATTTCTCCTTCCTCATTTAGTTAAAATGGTTGCCAGAGAAGCATATAGCTTCCATAATTAGTATAAAAAATTAGCAGTCGTCTGTCAAGAGTGCTAATACGA
>CAZHYM010000010.1:0-2187 GCA_964536785.1 uncultured Candidatus Saccharibacteria bacterium
GCCTAAACTTGTATAATATGGTATCATAGCATTTCTACCAAATTCAATTTTGAAAGGTGGCGATCTTTATGGAAGGGGTGCACGTGGCTTCAACAACTCTGAAAATAACTCTCGAGGAGTTTACTGAGTATATTGAAGCCTATATCCGAGATGGTACCGTTAAAGTCAAGGTTATGGATGGTTATGTGGATGCGGAATACGCAAAACTTTACCCGCCTACAATAATCGGGACTGATTACAAGAAAAAGCGAGTAGTTAGAATCGAATTTAAAGACAACGAAGTTACAGCTAACGTCATTAAATATTAAACATATTATTCACCCTCTCTCACATTCCTCAAGTTAAACTTGGGGGATTTTTTTGTTGTAGAATAGAAGAATGAAAATACTGACAGTTGGCAAGAAACCACAACCATGGCTAGATTTGGCCATGGAAGGCTATTTAAAGCGCCTGCAAGGGCGTTACAGGGTTGAATTCACGTATTTACCTAGTTCTAAAAAAGAAAGCGACGGTGCGCGTTTAAATGAATCGCGAGAAATTCTTGCTAGGTTAAATAAAGACGATTTCATAATTTTGTTAGACGAGACGGGCAAAAATATTAGCTCCCCTGCTCTTTCGGAGCTAATACAGGCGAATGTTTCTAAAAATATCGTATTTGTAATCGGTGGAGCCTATGGAGTTAACCACGAACTGAAGAAACGGGCTAATTTCATCTGGAGCCTATCAAATCTTGTTTTTCCACATCAGATTGTTAGATTAATTTTGATTGAGCAGATTTATCGTGCTCAGACGATTGCCTCTAATCATCCGTACCATCATCAATAATTAGCTAATTACTTTTAGCTCGTTTTCGAGTCGGATAATCATTTCCCGGGCTCGTTGGAGGTCAAGCTCAGTTTCCTTGACAAGCTCCTTCGGCGCTTTAGAGACGTAGCTCGGATTTTCTAATCGGCGTGCTAGATTTGCAACTAGGGCTCGGGTTTGAAGTAACCTGACTTCCAGATTTGACTGATGCTTATATAGGGTCTTTTCGTCAACGTTTAGCCAGGCATCATGAATAGGATCGGCGATCTTTATGCCTTTTGGTTGGTCAGTCGCTACCACTTCTTTTAGTTTGCCGAGGTGGGTAATCATTGGAATGTTATCATTGATTATCCGTGTGGGCTTGTACAGGAGTTGATAATTGTTATTGCCTGGCAACTCATTATTTAGGTAACGAATTTCACTAACCAAGTCGATTATCTCTGCAAAATCAGCTACTTTCTTCGGGTCGAATTTAACTTCATTTTGCTTTGGAAGTTTCTCTTTGATAAGTAAACCGTCTCTCCAAGGCAGTGATTGCCAGATTGCCTCAGTTAAGAAAGGTGCAAATGGATGGGCTAATTTAAGGCACGTCTCTAGAGCATACACAAGAACCTGATAGTTTGGCTGTTTCTTTGAGCTTTCTAGATACCAATCAGCCATATCATCCCAGATTGTGTGGTAAATGAGCTCATTGGCCTCTGAAAATCGGTACTTTTTTAGAAAGGATTCAAGTTGAACATTTGCGTTATTTAGTCGACTTAAAATCCAGTGGTCAGCCTCTGATATTGGCTTAATCATACCGACACTCTCTACTTTGAAATCAATTGGTAAGAAGTTTTGAACGAATCTTGAAACATTCCACAGTTTATTGCAAAAATTTCGTCCAGCAATTACTTTGGCGGTTGACAGTGCTTGATTTTGTCCAGCTGAGCGATTTGCAACAATCCCCATTCGCAAGGCATCTGAGCCGTATTGGCTTATTAGCGAAATTGGATTGATAACATTGCCTTTTGATTTACTCATCTTCTGAGCATGCTCATCTAAAACCATGCCATGCAGATAAACTTCGTTGAAAGGAACTTTGCCAGTCACATAAAGACCAAGCATAATCATTCTGGCCACCCATCGGTCTAGTAAGTCAGCTCCTGTTTCCATAACAGTAGTTGGGTAAAAACGAGCTAACTTGCCACTCTCTAAGTAATCAGTGGTTACAAACGGCCATTGACCGCTAGAGAACCAAGTATCAAAAGTGTCCTCTTCTCTGATATATTTTTTACCGTTTACTTCAATTTCGGCCTCGTCAACACGTTCGTCGTATATCCAATCATTTGAGTCTGATTTGTTAACAAAGGCCGGAATAGGAATCCCCCAGGCAATTTGTCG
>CAZHYM010000010.1:2287-15972 GCA_964536785.1 uncultured Candidatus Saccharibacteria bacterium
CCCATAAAGCTATCCGGAACATTTATCATTTTTCCTGAAGAATCAATCACTTGGACTCTTTCAAGGTTGTGTCGCTCCCCTATCTCGAAGTCATTTGGATCGTGAGCGGGGGTTATTTTAACAGCCCCAGTGCCAAAATTTGGATCTACATAGTCATCCGCAATAATCGGGATTTCACGATTGGTAATTGGAACCATCGCAGTCTTTCCGATTAAATCTTTAAAGCGCTTATCTTTCGGATTAACGGCTATTGCCGTATCTCCCAAGATTGTCTCTGGTCTAGTCGTAGCAATAATAATTTCACCAATTTTGTCAATCAAGGGATATGCAATTAAATACAGCTTACCCTTGACTTGCTTATAGTTAACTTCGATGTCAGCGTAGCTAGTTTGATATTTTGTAGAATAGTTTACTATTCTTTCGCCCCTGTAAATCAGACCTTCGTCCCAAAGTTTTTTAAAGGTTGAGTAAACTGTTTTAGTCACTTTTGGATCTAGCGTAAACACTAAATCTTTCCAGCTTGAACTGACCCCTAGTGCTCTGAGTTGTAGTTCCATGTCGCCTCTCTCTTTGGCAACAAAATTCCAAACGTTGTTATACAATTCTTCACGTGAAAAGTCAAATCGAGTTTTACCCTGTTTGTTTAATTCCCTCTCGTAAACAACCCAAGTTTCAAAACCTGCATGGTCAGCTCCAGGAATATAAATTGCATCTCGACCTCTCATTCGATAATAACGGACTAAGATGTCTTGCAGGCTGACTGTTAAGGCGTGGCCAACGTGAAGGTCGCCATTAGCGTTTGGTGGGGGCATAACGATCGAATAAGGCTCGCCTTCGCCACTCGGCTCAAAAGCATTAGCCATCTCCCACATAGCATAAATAGTTGGTTCTAGTTCATTTGGTTGGTATACACTCGATAGTTCCATTGCATTCCTAATCTGTTTTATCTTATGAAATTATAGCATAGAAAGCCGATTCACGCTTCAGCCAAAGATTGATTCATCTAGTTAGGCGAGAAAATTTAGCAATTTTTAATAATAATTTATAAAGGAAGTAGGGCAGAGGTTTTATTGGTTTTTCCCAAGTTCCTAAGTAGCGCTTCTCATGCCCACCAAAAGATTTCTTGAACTTTGTAAAACCTTGCCAAGGATGATTTGGGTCCTCGCTGTCGGTGATGCCATAGAAATCAAACGCTTTTTTGCCTAGTCTCTTTGCGTCGAAGATCATATAACCAAGCAGGGCTGTGCCGGCAGATAGTTTTCTGTATTCCGGGTCAGACCCAGCGTAGGCATAATATCTGTTCTCGGAATCGTCATACACCATGCTACTTGCGATGATTTTGTCTTCAAACTTAACCTGAAATATTTTTAGGTTGCCAGCTTCCGATAAAACGTCGAATTGAGTTTTTAGATATTCTCTAGAGTGAAAATTGATTGAATTTCTTTTTTTTACTTTTTCTAAAAGTCTAATCAGGTTGTTAAAGCCGTTTTCGTTGGTTGCTTCTTCGATTGCCAAACCTTTACTTCGGAAATTCTTGATAAGATTCCGAGTTTGTTGTTTCATATTTCCTAAAATATCAGCAGTGTCATTGGTTAAATCAAGTACCCATGTAAGCTCAGGCTGGAGTGATTTGACTTTTTTGTATCCCATTTCCTTTAAATCTTTGCTATCAATGTTTCCTAGTGGCTCGATCCTTATGAAAGTCACGCCAGCATCCTTGGCTAGTTTATCGATTTCAAGGAAGCACGCTTCTTTGTTGGATATCAACAGTGGTGAATAGGGGAGGTAGAGTCGAGAATTAAACTTTGTTTTTTCTAAAATAGCTAGAAAAACATAATCTTGCTTTTTCACGAAAAAAGTTTTCTTATTTAGTTTATTTTGAAAATTTTGCCAAGCTTGGCTTCCGAGATAATGTTCTTGCATATACTAAATATTAACATAAAAAAGATCCCTGAAGGGGTCTAGGATGGGTGTATGCTAAGATTGCACCTAAAATAAACTTTTGCAATGCCGCAGTCGGAGATAATTTTTGGGATTAGGTTAGGTGCCCCGGAAACATGCTCTTCTAGCATATTATAGATAGGGCGGATTCAATATAGCTGTCTAAGGTCTCTTGCTCGAGGGACGATTCGCCGTTGCTTACGAACGCTTGGCTATTATCGCCTGACTTCTTGGCATGATATTTATCCATTAGAAAGGTCCTCCTTAAAGTGCTATTCTCTTTTTTAAGAGTTAAGGTAATTCTAAACTAATATTATTAAATTTAAAGCTTAACCAATTTTATCTATGGGGAGGCTGGGTATAACCTCTAGAGTAAATGGGTCTGTTGGTGGATGGCTTTGGCTTCGATAGAATCCGGCGCTGGCAATCATTGAAGCGTTATCAGTACAGTACTTAGGCTCTGGATAACTGATAGCAACCGGGAGCTGCTCAGTCAGCTTCTGTCTAAGCAAACTATTTGCGGCAACACCACCGGCTATAACTATTGAATTTGGTAGGTAACTTTCATAAGCTAGCTTAGTTTTGTCTACCAATATTTGAATTGCCGTTTCTTGGAAACTGCTGGCTAAGTCGATGCGATCTTCGTCAGATAATTTTTCGGCAATTTCAAACGATGGACAAGTAAAATCTTTGCCAATCTGTTTCTGGGCTTGCCGTAAAACGGCCGTCTTTAGTCCAGAATAACTAAAATCTAAAGGATTGTCTGTTTTGGGTTTGGGAAATTTAAACCGATTCGGGTTACCGTGAAGTGCCGTCATAGCTATCGACGGACCGCCTGGATAGGGGAGGCCAATAACTTTTGCAACTTTATCAAAAGCCTCGCCGACGGCATCGTCTTGAGTCTTACCTAATAATTTGAAATTTGTATGAGACTCAAACAGAACAAGTTGAGTATGACCACCACTTACGATTAACGCTAAGCAGGGGAATTCTGGCTCGGCTTTATCTAGAAAATTTGCATAAAAATGAGCCAAAATATGATGGACGCCGTAGAGTGGTTTATCCTTTGTAACGGCTAGGGTGCGTGCCGCAAGACTTCCTATCAGTAACGACCCGATTAAACCAGGAGCATAGGTTACAGCTATGGCGTCAATATCATCCCAGGTTAGATTAGCCTCTTCGAGAGCTTGGTCGATGACCGGGTTGATGACTTCTAGATGAGATCTAGCAGCCACTTCCGGTATGACTCCTCCGAATTTAGAATGGATTTCTATTTGTGAATTTACAACATTAGACAGGACTGTAGTCCCGTCGGCTACAATCGAAGCTGCTGTCTCGTCACAACTACTCTCTATTCCCAAAATTTTCATCAGTATAATTTTACCACAGTTCGTTTCCTATGTTTTAAACCGTTTGTGGTAAAATTTAGATATGAAAGCTACTTGTTTTAAACCGTTTGTGGTAAAATTTAGACATGAAACTTAACTTTTTGAAAACCAAAAAGAGTCGTTTATTCTTGATTTTATTACTACTCATTGTAGCTATATTTGTTTTTTGGAAGCTTGGACTTGGTTCAAAGCTTTCTAATCTAGTTAATAACAAAGGTAAAGAGCCAGAAAAAGAACTTGTTGTCTGTAATGACGACATCATCAAGCGTTATGAGATTCTAAAACTGCCAGTTGAAAATCGAGTTGAGCTTATTCAGAAAGAAATTGATGTAATCTCAAAGCTTAATTACCACATCGATGATGTGAATTGTCTGTATATAATGTCACAGTATTATCCTGTGGTTTATAACTATTCTGCTGCCATGCAGTATGCCGATTTATTATCTGAAAAACTAGTTGGCGATAAAAAGCTATCAAAACTTTTCACAAATGTTTTTACTCCAGATGATATTAAGAATTATCTAAGTTTTAGGATGTTGGCAGAATAGATATGCGTAAAAAATTAATTATAACTCTTACTTACTTAGCAATAATGTTTTTTGGTCCGCTCGTACTTACCCCTAAAGCTGAGGCGGCTTTGTGTCCCGGAACAAGCTTAAACACTTGCACTGAAGTTGATTCAGCAACTTGTGTCGCTAAAGGGACTGATGGAACTGATATTATTCCCGCCTATGCATCCACTAGTGCGTGTGAAACTTGCAGGACTCCAGGAGTTACAGTCCCAACTGTTGGATACACATGGCTTAATTATCCAAAAGGTGGAGTTCCTAACTCAGCTGAGCCTTACATAAACATGCCAATGCCGGCCGCGCACGATTATCAACCAGTGCATCTGTATACATCACGTCTTGGTTGTTCAGGCAGGGCTGATACCCAATATACTGGGGCAAACCCACTCATTGGAGTTATGAGTATAAAAGACGGAAGTGAGCTCTCCTACTACTCCGACTATTTGGGTAACTACATGAACCAGAAACTTGAAGAATATGCGGCTTCTTATGCAGACGTTAGAGACCCGCTTTACGATTCTATGCTCGCAGTTACATTAAAAGATTTTCCAGTTTTGCCTAAAGTTGGTCCTGGACCGGATGACTACACCTTGCGGAAATTTCTTGACATAACCGTGTCTCGAGATAATCCTTACGGTGAAAATTTCATGCAAAAGCCTGGCTCCAATAATTCTGGAGTGATAAATATCCCTATGGCTATCAATAGGTGTAACGAAGAAGGTCAATTTAATGATGATAATGATTGTGATTTGACTATATATATTGGGGCTGGAGCGCAGGAAGGGTATGCGATTCTAGACATGGTAGCCTATCTAAAAATTAGGATAGATCTTCCATCAGCAGCAGTTAATTTTATGGGCAGTGTCGCTTCTAGCGTTGCGACAGCTAAACTTGATGACACTATAATTTTTACACATAGCATGGGAGCTTCTTATAGGGGTAACGTTGTAAAAGCGAACGCGGATTATTCTTTCGGAGGTGACCCGATTGCTTCTCCTAGTGGACCACGAACTTTAGGCCCGATTAACTATTTTAAACCAGAAATTACTAGCCAATCGGCAACTGCAACCGAGACTCACAAGGTTACGCTGGCCGATGCTCAAAGAGGTTATGTCTGTCGAACAATTTCCTGGACTTCATCTGCGACTACGCCAGTTCCTACAAATAATCCAGTTGGTCGAACAGCACAAAAATGCGTCCCGGTTATCTATAACTACGAACTAACTCCATCCGTCACCGTTCCAAGCTCTGCTGAGCCAGGAGCTACTATTACCCCAGCCCCACTAGTAACCCGATCTGGAGATCCGTTAAGCTCAAACTCTGACTGGACTCTAACCAGAGTCATTCTGCCTGCCAGTAACAAGACCAACTTTGGGAGCGCACCAGTCGTCAATTCTTCCTCGCCTGCGGCTCACTATAACAGTTTAACTGGCGTGGCGTCAGTCACTCACGCTAGTGGCTCAAACATATTCTCGAATAAAGATACAAACCTAACTGTTAGCGGTTTTGATCTTGACCCTACATTACAAATCGGTCAACGCGTCTGCTTTGGCTTGTCGGTCAAACCTTACATCAATACCTCTAGCACAAACTATAAACACTCAGCTCTCGATTGCGTTACAATCTCTAAATCGCCATCAGCTCAAATTCATGGTGGAGGATTATTAGTGGCTAATGGCAAGGTCGTTGGCGGTTCAAGTCGCCAGTACTCAACTAACAAAAGTTTTGGATCCTGGGCGGAATACGATATTACTGCTAATGGAACAGTGGATCAAATGGTTGCCTCGGCTATGGGTTATGGCTTAGATGGTAAAACGCCAGATCCAGATTCAAAAAATCTGCAAAAACTTACTTTCGCTAATACTCCTAGCTATGGATCATTCGGAGCTGCAAACACTCTGTCTCATTCCTTGGTGACAGGTGGTCTAACAAATCCGTATAAGTTCTTTGTAGATTCTGCAGTTAATCTATCGGCATCAACAGGAGCTTTGACTGTGACGCCTAGCGGTTTGGGCTCTACTTACGGTGAAACAAAGGTCTATAAACACAGTAGTGACATTACTTTAAATGCATCAACCTTGCCTTTAGGTAAGCAGATAGTACTAATTGCCGAAAATAGCAACATCTATATTAACGGCAACCAAACTTACACCAACTTGATAAATGGTCCAAAAAGCTTACCCCAACTAGTCCTAATAGCCTATAACGGTAATATTATAATTAACGAAAGTGTAACAAATGTCGATGCTTGGATCATTGCTAGCTCGGAGACAGATGACAAGAAGGGTCAACTATGGACTTGCCACATCAAGCCAGCTAATTCTGCTCAGTGTGATGACCAATTAGCAGTGAACGGACCAGTTATGGTAGATTATCTCAGACTGTACCGAATCTATGGCTCTGACTATAGCCGGCCTCTCGGTTTCGGATCTGGCGGACTTAACGACCCTGCTGAGATCTTCAATCTCAGACCAGACGCTTACATCTGGAGCTTGCAGAACTCTCAGTCTAACACCTTGCTTAAAACAACTCACATTAAAGACTTAGCTCCAAGGTACTAATGAAGAAAAAACTAGTTAAGTTTGCCCGAAAGGTAATCCCAAGCAAATTTATTGGCCAAGTTGAACGGCTTTACAGGAAATCTAGACTGACCTTTACCAATATTGCCTTAGGTAATCCCTCAAAGGGTCTAAAGACGATTGCTATTACTGGCACTAATGGTAAAACTACCACACTTAACTTCGTAAATGAGATTTTGAAATCAGCTGGCTATAAAACAGCAATGTTTACAACTGCAACGATTGAACTCGCAGGCGAAAGACGTAAAAATGAGCTTAATGCAACCGTACCGACGACTATTGAGTTCTTAAGTTTTATCAAACAAGCCAAAGATGCTGATGTTGATTTTCTGTTGCTTGAACTAACTTCCCATGCTTTAGACCAGTTCAAGATTCCTAGATTAGATCTAGAAGTTGCCATTTTTACAAATTTGACCCAGGACCATCTAGATTATCATAAGACTATGCAAAATTATGCGCGAGCAAAGAGTCTGTTATGGAAAATGGTTCCAAAATTTAGTGTCCTAAATATCGACGATAGCTGGTTTGAGTACTTTGATAAGTTCAAGCCAAGCGCTAAAACAATTACGTATGGCACAAACTCAAAAGCCAACTTAAGGATAACCAACGTCACTCTTGGCAAAAAGAGAAGTGACGTCAGATTAGCCTATGAGGATGAAACTCTGCAAATGGCAACTAGTATGCCTGGTAGGTTTAATGTCTATAACGTTTCTGCGGCCGTTGCTTGCGCCAAAGCTCTAGGAATTGATAACCAGGCCATTACAGACGGAATTTTGCGTCTGGAGCGTTTAGATGGCCGTCAAGAGCGTATAGAAAATAATTTGGGGTTAGACATATTGGTTGACTATGCCCATACGCCAGATTCGCTTGAGAAAATTCTAATCATGGCTCGTGAAATAACTAGTGGAAAAGTAAAATTAGTCTTTGGTGCAACTGGCGATCGAGATAAAACCAAGCGCCCACTTATGGGTGAGATAGCCGTTAAATACGCCGATCGAATTTACCTGACAGATGAAGAATCCTACAATGAAGATCCTAAATCAATTCGTGAGATGATATTAAGTGGCATCCAGACGGCTAGTGGATTAGAGAAAACAGTTGAAATAAGCGATCGCAGAGAAGCGATCCGGTCTGCGATAGCAGAATCGTCCTTTGGCGATATACTATTAGTGACTGGCATGGGCCATGAGAATTTTAGAATCATAAATGGGGAAAAAGTACCCTGGAATGACGGAGAAGTAATCCGCGAGATCTTAGCTGGTAAAAAATAGCCCCTCTAGAAGGAGCTATTTTAATAGTCGGTTGGACTATTTCTTAGCGGTGAAGTAATCGATTTCTTTAACGATATCTAGCAATGCCTGAGCTTTTTTAGATTCATCAGTAATTAACCGAGCTGATTCATAAGCCGGTTCAATCAGTGAGGTATCGTCAGTTGATCTTATAAGCAGGAGATACGTGTCAAATTTTTCATCATCGGGGATGTTTAGTTTGCCTACAAGTGGGCGCAAGTCATTTATGGCATTTTGTTTAACTTCTTCTAGATTGCCACTCAACTCATTGACTGGGCTTATTGGGCTAGGCATGGCTTCTGGCACGAATGCTGGTTCAGGCACTTCGAAATTCATATCAACACTAGGCATAGCTGGAACACCAGCCTCTGGCTTCTCGGTCTTAGTAGTTTCTGCTGCTTCCTCGGTTACGGATTGAGCGGTATCTAAAGTCACGTCATCTCCGTTGCCATCTGTAACACCAGCTAAAATCTTAGCCAGTTCTTGTTCTTCTTTTAATTGTTTATCGTCCATTCCCACCTCGTAATTGTTTAAATATAATTAAGTTTACTGTATCATATTAGCATAAGTACTACAATGATTAAAAGGGTGAATTATGCTTGACGATATGAATGTTTTAGATCAATTTGGGGTTAATGAGTACATCGAATCGCTAAATTGGTTGTCTTTTGACGTAGAGTCGAGCAATCAAGTTTTAAATTTTCCGAAAAATCCTCGATCTTATGAAAAAATTATTTTTATATCGGATGGTTGTAACTCCGGGTTTATATTGACTCAGAGTCTTCTTAAATATGGATTGAAATGTAGTGTACCCGTTTTTTCAGTTAGCAGTACAGAGCTTAACTACATCGATAGCAAAACATTAGTAATCGTAGATGAAAGCATAGCCTCTAGATTGAAGCTTAGGAGCAAATTGTTGAAATTAGAGTCTCAGGTTGTTTGGCTTTCAAATACTAAATCGAAGACTAATGACGCTTGCGTTATCCACTCTTCGACTAATCATCCAGAAATTGACACGTTGAAAGCTTGCCTAAAGGCTTTAACCGAGCTTAAGGCGATAGATAGAAACGCTATGGTTAAAATCAATGCCATATCCAGCTGGCTCAGATCTGAGCAAAAAAAGTGGCACCCATCTGTAACTTTTGACAAAAATTTAGCAAAAAAAGTTGCAATTATGATGGCTGGCAAAACTGGATTATTGTTAACTAGCTCCGAAAACGACATCTTAGGCCAGTTATTTGTCGATAATTTTGCTAATGTATCAAAAAACCTTGCATTTAGCGAACGAATTGAGGATTTGATCCCTAGTAAATCAGCTGGCTGGTTGTCCCATCCAGTCGAAAAGCCTTTCGCCGTAATCGATATCTATTCGAATTTAGATTCAAAATCTACGCAATCTTTTTTTGCTATCAAAAACCGATTTCTTTCGGGGCGTATGCCTGCTAGCTTTGGCGTAAAGCTAGAGGGAAGCACTCGGATTGAGCAATATTTATACGGTCTATTGCTGTCAAAATATTGCGCAGTTTATCTAGCGGTAATTAATAAACAGCCAGTTCAGGACAGCCATTTCGTCGACAAATTGAAACTAGAGTTGTCTAAGTGATTCGATTGGTTTTTGAGTTGCAGCTTTAATTGCAGGAGTTAGTCCAGAAATTGCCCCAACGCCGACTGACACAGCTAGAACTTTAGCTACTAATTCCCAGGTGAATATAGCGGGGGTAGGTAATATATCGCTGTAGAACATAGTAAGGCCAAAACCTGCACCTATGCCAAGTAGTCCGCCCAAAAAACTTAAGACTATAGCTTCTAGCAGAAATTGGATAATGATATCAAATCCGCTCGCTCCAATTGAGCGACGCACGCCAATCTCTTTGATTCTTTCAGCTACATTTACTAGCATGATGTTCATTAGGCCGATGCCACCTACAACCATTGCCACTGTAGCGATTAGCAGGGTAATTTTAGTTAGGTCTTCGTAGTTGGCATTTACTGGGTGCTCAGAATCTTGAGCAGTTAGTATCATAAAATTTTCCTCATTTTGATGATTGATCAGTAAATTATTAAATAAACTGTTTTTCACATTTACTGGATCTACATTTTGGTTAAGAAGTACGTTAAACTGTTCAATTCTGCCAGTGCCGTTAGTAATCTTTAATCCAGTCGCGTAGTCAATAAAAGCAGTGTTATTTAGATCTATATTTGAGACTTTATCAAATTCATTTATTTTCTTTGTTACACCTATGACCGTAAAATTCTGGCCACTTATCTTCACAACTTGACCGACGCAATAAGTAGTCGAAAATAGTGATTTTGCTAGTTCGCTACCGAGGACAACCGCGTTTTCGATGATATTATTTTCTAAAAACTGACCTTGAGCCATTTCAATTTCGACCGTCTCGGCGAAGTCTGCGTCTGTAGCGATTATGAGCTGGTTTTGTAACTCTTTACTGACTTTGATGGTTGCTCTAATCGGCATAAGAGCGCTAACGGACTTTACGTATTCGTTCTCTGCAATGATATTTTTGTCCGTTTCGCTTAGACTACTAATCGCGTTCCAACTATTGATATTTCTTGAAAATAGACCGTTATTTGAAGTCTTTCTTACGATTGGTTTAACGATTAAGTTGGGCTCATTATTTTGGCGGATTTGTTTTATTAGAACCTGTCTTGAGCCATCAGCAAGCGATAGGATTATTGAGATACAGCACGAGCCGATAGCAATACCGAGTATTGTCAGAAAGTTTCGCATTCGATTAAGTTTTAGAGAATCAATTGTGCTTGAAATATGACTAAGAATAACCATTATTTTTTCCTTCTAGCTTTTGGTTTTTTGCGTGATTTAGCGGATTTGTTATTTTTTAAAGTTTTGATTGACTTATTTTTAACAATAACTTTAACAATTTTTGATTCTGATTCTTCAATTACAGAGATAGTTTTAAGACCTTCAATTAGTTCTTCTCCAGAATTATTATCTTTGTCGCTTACAATTTTTCCATCCAACATGGTGATAACTCTGTCGGCGTATGAAGTCAGGCTTGGGTTATGGGTGACCATGATGATTGTATTGCCTTGTTGGTTGAGCTCATACAGCTCTTCCATGATTATATGGCTGGCTTTTGAATCTAGATTGCCCGTCGGTTCATCGGCTAAGATAATAGAGGGATCGTTAACTAGCGCTCGAGCAATAGCGACTCGCTGAATTTGTCCACCTGATAATTGCCAGGGCATGTAATACTCGCGTTCGCTGAGATAAAACTTGCCCAGCACTTCGCTAGCTTTTTCTAAACGCTTAGTTTTGCTTACGCCTGCGTAGAGTAGTGGTAGGGCTACGTTTTCAATAACGCTTAGCCTAGGAATCAAGTTAAAATTTTGAAAGATTATGCCAATTTTTGAATTGCGAATTTTCGATTTCTTACGGCGGTTTAAATCGTTTACAGATACGCCATCTAGTTTATATTCGCCATCATCGTGGGAATCCAGTAGGCCTAGGATGTTAAGTAAGGTTGTTTTTCCACAACCACTCGGTCCCATTATGATAACAAATTCGCCTCGTTTGACTTTTAGCTCAAGCTCATCGATTGCATTATGTGAAGCGTCACCATAGCCAAATCTACGAACTAGCTTAGTTAGTTCGATAATATTGTCTTCTTTGTTTATGTTTTTGGCCATTCTGGACTAATTATCGAGCCTAGACAGATAAAAATCAACCCCAATGGAAGATAAAATATCGCAATACCAAAAGATCAGATAAATATCGTGCTTGACAAAATTGAATACTTTGCATAACATAGAACTATATAAAATAAATAACTAGAAAGAATAAACAGATGAAACAAGCCGAGAAGTATTCTAAACAATTGGGGGTTCAACTTCGCAAAGGATTCTTGGCCTATTGTGTGCTAAAAATTTGCGCTCACGGTCCAAAGTATACTAGTGAAGTTATCAAAGATTTGCACCGAGCTGACATGGTTGTGGTCGAGGGGACAATCTATCCACTGCTAAGTCGATTGCAAAAAGATGGCCTTTTGGAACACAATTGGCAAGAAAGTTTGCAGGGTCCGCCTCGAAAATATTATCAAATCACTGAATTTGGTCAATTAGTTTTAGAGCAGACCGCCAAGGACATTAAGTCTCTAAACAATACATTAAATAAATTATAAGAAATGAGGAAAAATATGAAAGAAATTACAAGGATACATCTAGTTTCAGTTCCGTTTAATATAGAGATAGAAGCAAATAATCAACTTGGCGATTATATTCAGGATATAACCAAAGCCCTAGGGGCGGATAAAGATGCAATTCGCGAAATCGAACTGAGAATTGTAGAATTATTGGAAGAACGAGGAGTGAAGCAAGATGGGATTATTACTATTGATGACTTTAACTCCATCAAGACTCAGCTTGGCGACCCTGTAGTGTTTTCGGATGATGAACAGATTAGTGAGGAGCAGTCAACTGAAAAACCGAAGAAACAATTAATGCGAGATTTAAAAAATGCTAAAATCGGCGGAGTCTTTGCTGGATTAGCTAATTATTTAAACATTGACGTTAGCATTGTTCGTATTGTCGGGGTGTCGTTAATCTTTTTTACTGCCGGATTCATAATTCCCATCTATATTGCAATTTGGTTAATCGTACCGGCCGCCAAGACAGCCGCTGATCGGTTAATAATGAGCGGGCAAAAGGTGAATTTGTCGACCTTAAAAGAGGAGTCAGATATCGAACCTGGTCAATCAACGCTATTTGCTAAAGCGGCTAGACTATTGGCTATTGTTGGCTTTTTGATCGGATCGATTGGTGCAATCTTAGCGGTATTAATTGCAAATTATATGGCTCTGTTTGTATGGGGCTATGAAATAAGCAATATTTTTATGGCATTAATGTCAATCGCCGGTGTAGCACTCTCTATTTTGTTTGGGATTATAACCTACAGTCTGATTACCAAATCTGTTAATAGTAAGACCTTAATGATGATCGTTGGGATTATTTTAATTGGGGTAGTTAGTTTTGCTAGCGCCATGATTTTAACGAGATCGATGCAAAATAACGCTTACAATGAATTTACTATCGACAGAACACTTGAAGAAGCCGATAAACTACTCGGCGTAAAAAAGATTATTGTTAGTGCCGATGGCTTGTACATTGATTATCATGTATCAGACCGCAACGAAGTTACTTTAACTTATAACAATAAATTTAACCAATTGCCAAATATTGATTTTAAACGCGAAGGCGACACCTTGATTATTTCTGGTCAAAATAGCATAAAGCCAGAGATGAGTAATCAATACACTAGTTACGATTCCTATCTTTCAGTCAACGGGCCGGTTCTTGAGTCAATTACTGTCAAAGCTAACGCTAATGTTTTTTATGACAATGGCGAGCAAATGAGTTTAGAAATTTCGGCGTCAGACGGTTCGCAAATTACTCTTAGCTCCTCAGCCGTAATTGACAAGTTAAAAGCTAATCTTACAGATGGTGCAAATTTAAGTGCAGAAGATGCAAGCATTCGGTCAGTTGATTTAACTGTTGAGGCTAGAGAAATGGCTACTTTCGGTACAATTAGCGATTTAAATCTAACCAGCCCTAGGTCCTGCGGAGCGGGAAGTTTATCAAGAATATCGGCTGAAAAAGCTGGACAAGTTACGTTAAATGGCGGACAAATTTTGGATCTCGAAAATCGAATAGAATGTCTTGAATATAACTTTAACTATAATTTTTATTAGTAAAGTTACTTTTTTTAAAACACGAAGTTAAGGGCTTCGTGTTTTAGTTTTGTTGTATAATTTAGTAAAGAATGAATGTAATCGAAATAGTTCGTTTAACTAAAAACTATGGTAGCGGTCGTGGAATTTTTGACGTATCCTTCACTGTTAAAAGAGGAGAGGTGTTTGGTTTTCTCGGCCCAAATGGATCTGG